>JAUVDN010000006.1 GCA_030595325.1 Gammaproteobacteria bacterium
AATGAAGTTGTACTAGTGGTTTATGATCCAGAAAAAATCAGCACTGAACAACTGCTCAACGTTTTCTGGGAATCACATGATCCAACACAGGGTATGCAGCAAGGCAACGACAGGGGTACACAGTATCGCTCAGGAATCTACCTATTTAACGAAGCGCAACGAAAGGTTGCTGAAACCACTTGTGGCTTTTTTCAGCAAGAACTGGCTAAAAATGGCTACGGTCAAATCACTACTGAAATATTAGATGCGCCTGAGTTTTACTACGCTGAAGATTATCATCAGCAATATCTTGCCAAGAATCCGAATGGTTATTGCGGCTTAGGCGGTACGGGCGTGAGTTGCTCGTGAGTGGCTGTTGCTGAGTCATAGCTGACAAAGTCAAAAACTTTAAAAGCTACTCACCACAGAGGACACGGAGGTGAAAATTCTTTTGATTTTATTTTTTTCTGGAGGTCAGCTAATGGCCATAAGTGGCTATTAACAGATATCAGTACTCACACAACAACAAAGATTTACCCGTCATCGAAGGCGGTTGTTGCAACCCCATCAACTGCAATATGGTTGGTGCAACTGCACTCAGGTCACAGCCCGGGCGCAAGTGCCAGTTCGCTTCATCGATAATCAAACATGGTACCGGGTATAAAGTATGCTGCGTGTGTGGTTCCTGCGTTACCGGATCAACCATCTCATCACAGTTACCATGATCAGCGGTCAGAATAACTGAAAAACCCGTTTCAGCAGCCGCATCCAGTACACGGCCAACTTCTTTATCCAGTGCTTCCACTGCTTGGATAACCGCATCACGCACAGCGGTATGACCGACCATATCACCGTTAGCAAAATTCACCATGATGAAGCCGTAATCACCTGACTCCAGTCCTTCGATAACTTTATCGGCAACCCCTTCGGCACTCATCTCTGGCATTAAATCATAAGTAGCAACATCGGGAGAATTAACCATGACGTGATCTTCACCGGCAAATGGTTGCTTCTTACCGCCGTTGAAGAAATAAGTGACATGGGCAAATTTTTCTGTTTCCGCGCAGTGTAGCTGTTTGTATCCAGCACGGCTGACGACTGATGCGACGGTTGCCTGTGGTCGCTCTGGTGCATAACCAATGGGTAATAAAAATTCAGGGTCATATTCCGTCAGACAGGTTACTAACGCACCTTCAAAATCACCAGTATCAAATTCATCGAAGTGATCCTGGCTTAGCACAGCAGTTAACTGGCGGGAACGATCGTTACGGAAGTTGAAAAAGATAATGCTGTCACCGGTAGCAATCAGGTCGGCCCCATCAAGTACTGTCGGCAGAATAAATTCATCCGTCGCATCATTAGCGTAAGCCGCTTCAATGGCATAGTGAGCATTCTCAGCATGCGGGCCTTCACCTTTTACCATCGCGTTCCACGCCAGCGCTGTTCTTTCCCAACGATTATCTCTGTCCATCGAATAATAGCGACCACTAACAGTGGCGATACTGCCGTTTGCGTCTTCCAGCACGCTTTCTATTTCAGCAAGAAAGGTTAGAGCGGACATCTGCGCCGTATCACGACCATCAGTCGTCATATGTACCACTGGCTTTACTTTGTAATCAGCGCATAATTTAATCAATGCTTTTAGATGGTTGATATGACTGTGCACACCACCATTCGACGTCAAACCAACCAGATGTAGTGGGCGATTATTTTCTGCTGCATCTTCAACCGCCGCGACCAGCGCTGCATTAGTGAAAAATTCGCCACTTTCAATCTCGTCATTAATTCGAACCAGATCCTGACGGATAACCGAACCGCTGCCCAACGTCATGTGACCCACTTCTGAGTTACCCATCTGACCATCGGGTAAACCCACTGAACTGCCACAGGCATCTAGCGTTGTATGAGGATTTCTTGAAAAATATTCGTCTAAGCGCGGGGTATCAGCTTCCTGAACCGCGTTATTTATTCGACTTGGGTTGACACCAAAACCATCCAGTATAATCAGGAGGGTGGGTCTTCGGGGGACACTTCGATCGACCATAAGAGCTCTCTGCCCTTCTCTCTATTTTGTTTATTTGTATTTAGTGTTCGTGCTTAGGGCGCGATTTTACACTATTGGTGTGATTTACACGAATATAAACAGCTTACTGTTTAGCCTTGTAATTGCCGAATGACAGAAACTTGAGTCTTAAGAGAAGTTTTAAGTTATAAGTAAAAAACTCAGCCCACAAAGAACGCAAAAGACGCGAAGAAAAAGTATTGTCTGAGCTCCCTCTCCCTCTGGGACGCCTATATCCATGTAGGCGTCCCAGAGGGAGAGGGAGCTAACAAACAATCGTTCTTATCTATTTTTTATCCGGATTATCACCAGACTTATCTGAGTCGCTATCTCCAGATTCATCTGTGGAGTCATCTTCACGGTTATTTTCCTGCTCTTCATCTTCGGCTTCATCGAGCAACCGCTCCATGTCTTCATCACTCAATTCATCGCCAAGCTCATCACCTTGTTCATCGTTCTGAGTCTCGGCAGCCAAATTATTATTTATTGGATTACCTTCTTCATCATGATCATCTTCCGGGATGTCAGCTGCTGTAACTAATGGCGTCTCTTCTGTCATCGTAAAGTCATCATTTTCCATGATGACATTTTCTTCTGATTTATCTTTTAAAAAGATGCGCGACGCGATTAAACCCAGCTCGAACAGCAGCCAGATAGGTATTGCCAGCAAAGACTGAGAAATCACATCCGGCGGTGTTAAAAACATGCCAATGATAAACGCGCCGATAATGATATAAGGACGTTTTTCTGCCAGTTTATCTGCTGAAGTAACACCAGCGGCAATCAATAAAAAAGTAGCAACAGGTACTTCGAATGCAATACCAAAGGCGAAAAATATCGCAATAATAAAATCAAGGTACTGACCGATATCGGTCATCACTGCAACGCCTTCCGGTGCTATACCGATAAAGAAACCAAAAAGAATCGGGAAGATTACAAAATAGGCAAAAGCAATGCCGCAATAAAAAAGAATAACACTGGATATTAATATCGGTGTCGCCATTTTCTTTTCATGACGATACAAACCCGGCGCAATAAACCCCCACATCTGATGCAAGATGTAAGGAATGGTCAGAAGCACGGACAGTAGCAATACTAATTTAAACGGCACCAGAAAAGGTGAGGTCACACTAGTCGCAATCATCGATGTGCCTTCCGGCATCAAGCCCAACAGTGGTTGCGCCGCGATGGTGAAAATATCTTCAGAAAATGAAAACAGCGCTATAAAAACAATAAGAATTGCCAGCACCATATGTAACAGTCGATCGCGAAGTTCGATCAGATGGTCCATCAGCGTTTGTTCTTTCTGATCTCCAGTTGGGGAATCTTGTTCTGCCATTATTTTATTTAACAATCATGCTTCAAGATTTACTTTTTTCTGAAATTGATGTGTCTGTAGCTGATGTATCGGCAGTTGACGCTACATCTGAAGAGTCGCCTGATGATACATCGCTGGAATCGGACTCAGGCTCATCATAAAAAGAATGAGACGGTGTATCCGTTAAGATGTCAGCCGCTGAAACTTTAGGCAAGTCTGCGGCAACATCATCAACACCTGATTTTATCTGTTGCTGTAATTCATTAATCTGAACTTCCTGATTATGCAGCATGCGTTTAAATTCATTAACGTCGAGCTCCTCTTCAACTTCGCTACGCACACCTTCTATATAACGTCGCGCCTTACCAACAAAGAAACCCGCCTGACGCGCAGCACCGGGCAAACGCTCCGGGCCAATTACGACCAGCGCTAAAATAAGAATTAGCAGGATTTCCCAGAAGCCAACGTCAAACATATATTCAGTACAGTAATGCTACGCACACTAAAGCCGACGTAAAAACATCAACTTTGATGCATAGAAAAGTTAAACGTTATCTGTGTTCTTGGTTGATTCAGCCTTAACCGACTCAGCCTTAACTGATTCAGTATCCGCAGACTCTGCTGAAGATTGCTCAACTTTATTTTGCTTATTGTCATCACCGTCTTTCACAGCGCTCTTAAATCCTTTGATTGCTGAACCCAAATCACCACCGACGTTTTTCAATTTTTTTGTACCAAAAATTAAAATAACAACAGCCAATAAAATCAATAATTGCCAAACACTAATACCCATAATAATTCTCTCTTATCTCTTTATCTTAATTCGACAATCAGCCACTCTATATGATGACTGCTTGCCTAGCCGACCTCGCTATAGCGAGGTACGAAGCAATTTACCCAGGCGCTTGTGTCGTCATTGTGCGATTGCTTCGTATCACACAATGACGTATTTAATTATTTTATCTCTTACAGCTCAGCTCTTACAATCCTGCTCTTGCAATTTCGCTTTTATAATTATGTCCTTGCCGCTTTCTCATCGTGCCCAGAAACACCAAATCGACGCGCCAATTCTTTTATCACATCATCAGCAGATAAGCCCTGATCTGCCAGTAACACCATGGTATGAAACCAGAGATCTGCTACCTCATAAACCAGTTTATCTTTATCACCACCGCTTGCAACATCTTTTGCGGCCATTACTGTCTCTGTGGCTTCTTCACCAACTTTTTTAAGGATAGCATCTAATCCTTTATCGTACAGGCTAGCTACATAAGATGAATCTGGCGCGGCACCTTTACGCTGCTCCAGTATTTCGCCTAATTGTGTCAGCACTTCAGAATTATTCATCATTTCAACTTTAAATATGGTGTCTCTACACTATTTATAAATATCTTTAGGGTCTTTAATAACCTGTTCAACTTCGACCCATTTCTCACCTTGTAACTGACGATAAAAACAACTCTCACGTCCAGTATGACAAGCGATACCACCCTGCTGTTCAACTTTTAACAATATTACATCTTCATCACAATCAAATCGAATATCAACTATTTTTTGCGTATGACCTGACTCTTCACCTTTGTGCCAGAGTTTTCCTCTGGAACGCGACCAGTAAACAGCTTCTTTTTTTTCTGCCGTTAATCGCAATGCTTCACGATTCATCCAAGCCATCATTAAGATTTTACCACTGCTGGCATCTTGTGCTATCGCAGGAACTAATCCTTTATCATCGAATCGAATTTCATCTAACCAATTCATTAGCTAAGTTACAGCCTCATCTCGATTCCGCGAGATGCCATGTGCTGCTTTGCTTCTTGAATGGTGTACTCTGCAAAGTGAAAAATGCTGGCAGCAAGTACCGCATCTGCTTTACCTTCTAATACTCCATCAGCCAGATGATCAAGAGTACCGACGCCACCTGAGGCAATAACAGGAACTGTAACTGCTTCAGAAATGGCACGTGTCAGCGGTATATTGAATCCGGTTTTTGTACCGTCTTTATCCATGCTGGTCAGTAAGATTTCACCAGCACCATAATCGACCATTTTTCTCGCCCACTCGATGGCATCCAGACCCGTCGTCTTTCTGCCACCGTGGGTAAATATTTCCCAACGTAAAGGCTCACCGGCAACACTGACCTGTTTCGCATCGATGGCAACAACGATACATTGCGAACCGACAGAATCTGTCGCTTCACGCACAAACTCCGGATTGAATACAGCGGCGGTATTAATAGCGACTTTATCTGCACCGGCATTTAACATGCGACGCACATCATCTAACTCTCTGATACCGCCACCAACGGTTAACGGAATAAATACTTCATCGGCTACCTTTTCGACAACGTGAACGATGGTCTCACGATTATCGGAGCTTGCCGTAATATCAAGAAAGGTTATCTCATCGGCACCTTCTGAATCATACCGTCTGGCCACTTCTACCGGGTCACCAGCATCTCTGATATCTACAAACTGCACACCTTTAACAACGCGACCATTATCGACATCGAGGCAGGGAATGATTCGTTTTGCTAATGACATTATTGCTTATCCAGCCACGCCTGTGCTTGTTTTAAATCAATCGCACCTTCATAGATAGCACGACCGGTAATTGCGCCCATGATACCTTCATCCGCAACCGCACTTAAGGCTTTAACATCATCCATGTTGGTCAGGCCGCCGGAAGCGATGACCGGAATATTAATTGCCTGCGCCATCTTAACGGTAGACTCGATATTCACGCCCTGCATCATGCCGTCGCGTGATATATCGGTATAGACGATAGCTTCAACGCCATCATCCTGAAAACGTTTTGCCATATCAATAACGTCATGTTTAGACAGTTTTGACCAGCCATCCACCGCCACTTTACCGTTTTTAGCATCCAGACCAACAATGATATGGGTAGGAAATTCTGCACAGACTTCAGCAACAAAATGTGGTTCATTCACCGCTTTTGTGCCAATGATTAAATAGTTCACACCCGCATCAAGATAAGCGGCGATAGTATCTTCATCGCGTATGCCACCACCAAGCTGAATTTTCAGATCCGGATAAGCGGATGCAATATCATGTATCACACCGGCATTAACAGGCTTTGCTGCGAAAGCGCCATCCAGGTCAACGATATGTAACCGTCTTGCGCCTGCTTCAACCCATTGCCCTGCCATCGCTACCGGGTCATCAGAGAATACGGTGCTATCATCCATATCACCCTGACGCAGGCGTACACATTGTCCATCTTTTAAATCAATTGCGGGTATTAATAACATCTGTCTCTTATCTCAGTGATTATGTCTCAGTAGTTATACTTGCCCATTCCAGCGGCAAAAGTTTTTCAGTAACTGCAAACCATCATGCGCACTCTTTTCAGGGTGGAACTGGGTGGCAAAAACATTGTCTTTAGCAATTGCCGACACAAATTCAATACCATAGTCGGTAGTACCTGCAGTCAACGTTTCATCTTCAGGTGCAACATAGTAACTGTGCACAAAATAAAAACGGCTGTCTTCTGGTATCTCGTCCCACAAAGGGTGCGCCTGTTTGTGGGACACCTTATTCCAGCCCATGTGCGGAATTTTTAGTGTTTGCATCTGTGACTGTAATGATTCATCAGCAAATGCACGCACATTTCCCGGGTACAGATTCATGCAATCAATACCCTGGTTTTCCTCACTGTGCTGCATCAATACCTGCATACCCATGCATATCCCTAGAAACGGCTTCTCATGTGCAGCCTGTAAAACAACTTCTTCCAGCTGCAGGTCTCTTAAATGTTTCATGCAGTCACGCGCTGCTCCCTGACCAGGAAACACAACACGCTCAGCCGCAGCAATCTCTTTCGCATCTGAACTGACGATAACGCGCTGCTCAGCAGAAATTACATGCTCTATCGCTTTTGAAACTGAACGAAGATTACCCATGCCGTAATCAACGACAGCAATAACTGAGCTCATGATAGCCTTCCGGCTAAATGAATAATGAATAATGAATAATAAATAATCATATTAAAAAATTAACTTTGCTTTTATAACTAGCTATAGCTAGTTATAGCTAGTTATATATAGACACCTGCTAGAGGGTTCCTTTTGTGCTTGGCATAATACCCTGCATTCTTGGGTCTGCAGTAATCGCCATACGCACAGCACGGCCGAAAGCCTTAAATATTGTTTCAGCAATATGGTGCGCATTGTCGCCACTAAGGTTATCGATATGCAGCGTCACATTGGCGTGGTTGATAAATCCTTGAAAAAACTCATGGAACAGATCAACATCAAAATCACCGATACTTGAACGTTTAAACTTCACGTTATACTCCATACCAGGACGTCCTGAAAAATCGATAACTACACGAGTCAAAGCCTCATCCAATGGCACATAGGCATGTCCGTATCGAACAATACCTTTTTTATCGCCGATAGCTTTAGCGACAGCCTGACCAATAGTAATACCGATATCTTCTACCGTATGGTGAGCATCGATGTGCAGATCTCCCTTGGCTGTTATCTCAAGATCAATCAATCCATGACGCGCTACCTGATCAAGCATATGCTCTAAAAATGGCACCCCGGTATCCAGGTTACATTTGCCCGTACCATCCAGATTTACTTTTACCTGAATCTGGGTCTCCAGTGTATTACGTTCAACACTCGCCTGACGCTGCGTCATTTATATCTCCAGTTTATCTGTTTTTCTAATTTGTAGCGCTAATCTGTATTACTTATTTAAATTGTATATTTAACATTCATTTTAACTATTACATAGTCAAATTAAAGGTAACCGGGCCATCATTATGCAACCGAACCGCCATGTCTGCACCAAATTGCCCTGTCTGTAGCCAGTTAGCGGATAAATTCTGCGCTAATGACTCACCTTTTACACGCATTATATCAACAAGTTGCGTAAACAGTGCGATTCCTTTTTCCGGGTCTGCAGCGCTAGAGAAACTTGGCCGCAAGCCCTTCTTCGTGTCCGCCGCCAGGGTAAACTGAGGTACCAGTAAAACTGAACCGCTAATATCCATCACACTCAGGTTCATTTTATCTTCCACATCGGCAAATACACGGTATTTCAATATTTTTTCTGCCAGACGCTCCGCCGTAATCAATTCGTCCTTTTTCTCGACACCGAGCAACACCAGCAGACCCTGCTCGATAGCCGCTATTTCTTCGTTATCGACAACCACCGATGCCGATTTGACGCGCTGTATTAGTGCAATCATAAACATTCCTTTTTATTAATAGCCGCGCCTATACCATGCCTAAGACCCAGTAAAAGCCAATGTAAGGATTTTCCTACATCAATTTGCCTTTCTCGCTGATGGCACGAATCAAGCAAGTAAACCATAATACTCAGTATGGACAAAGGGACAGAGCCGTAACAAGGACATAAGGATATAGGTAGCTTCAGGAAATTCAACACGGATAAGGACTAAGGATTATTAGTTTACACGGATTGGTAACTTTTTCTATGGAATTGGAAATCTAAGGAATAGCTATAGCGCGAGGCTCATCACCAAGCAAGGACCTGAAACCCCAACTTTTAGTTGGGGTTTTTTATGCCCAGGGATGGGCGGTATGTCGCAAGGAGCCAAGGACGGCGGTGCGTCGATGCCCAGAGATTGGGCGGCATGCCACAAAGAGCCTGCGACCTACATGGATGTAGGAAGTTAGAGCAACGCAGGAGCAATTGCCGAGGAGCGGAAGCTTCGTCCAGGGATTGTACCGTATGAAGCAAGGAGCCATGGATGGCGGTGCGTCAATGTAGATATATCCACCCAAATTCCAATATAAACAATGAATGATTGCTGCATCAACAGATGGACGCTATTGAGTCATAGCTGACAAAGTCAAAAACTTTAAAAGCTACTCACCACAGAGGACACGGAGGTGAAAATTCTTTTGATTTTATTTTTTTCTGGAGGTCAGCTAATGGCCATTAGCCGACCTACTCAATAATCTCATAACAACCGGTATCAGACTCCGCAAGATAAGTGCAGTCATATACTTTCCCGTTACACTCCGCTATCCAGTTATGCTCACCATTAAGCTCAACCGTTTCTTTAGATATCGTCACATCTTCCTTTTTGCACTCGGCAATATTATACGACGTTGCTTGCACCGCTATACTGGTATTCGTCAGACAACCACTAAGCCCAAAGACCAATATTGATGCAACCATTATTCTCAAAATTATTTTCATTCGTCTATCAACAGCTCAGGTTTTTTAAATTGTAACCATTTATACGCATCATCAATATCATTAAAAATATCTACACGAATATGCGCAGCAACAGATAATAGTTTGTGCAATTTAGCCAACACTATTGGGTATGGATCCACTGCTATAATTGCCATTGTAAACTCACCTCTACTCAACCCAAGATTCAGATTGATATGAGCAACCCTATGTATATCATCATCAGTAAGCGCGCTCGTATCCGCACCCAGCACATCAAACAATTGACTAAACCCCGGTTTTATCAAACCGCCAAAGTTATTAATCATCCAGTGCTTGCTATCCATTAGCTCTTTACTTGTCACTTTACCGCTGCATTTGCTTACAACCAATAAACCGTCATGGTAAATCTCTTGAACAATCATAAAATCCTACTCTACTAAATTTATTCTATTTGCAGCTTTTTAAAATCAAAAAGCTCACTATCTGCCAAATGCGATGGCACAACATTTTGCAAACTTCGCATAATCAGATCAGAGCGCCCGGGCTTTTCCTGCTCCCATTGGCGAATCATTCTTTTCACTACTTTACGCTGCATGTTTTCCTGCGAGCCACACAGGTTACACGGAATGATAGGATATTTTTTAATCTGTGCATAAGCTTCGATATCGTTTTCTTTACATAACGCTAATGGACGAATGACAACATGCTTATGATTATCACTTAACAGCTTAGGTGGCATCGTTTTTAACTGGCCGTTGAAAAACATGTTCAGAAAAAAGGTTTCAATTATATCGTCCTGATGATGACCCAGTGCAATCTTGTTGGCGCCTATTTTTTCAGCAAATGAATACAGAATGCCACGACGTAGTCGTGAACATAAACCACAGGTTGTTTTACCTTCCGGTATCTTGTCTTTAACAATGCTGTAAGTATCCTGCTCGATGATATGATACTCAACACCCAAACCATCAAGATACTCCGGCAGAACCTGTTCAGGAAAACCTGGCTGTTTTTGGTCAAGATTAATAGCAATCAATTCAAACGAAACAGGGGCTTTTTTCTGCAATGCCATCAAAATCTCCAGCATTGCATAGCTGTCTTTACCGCCGGACAAACAAACCATGACACGATCGCCGTCTTCAATCATGCTGTATTTCAGTATGGCTTCACCAGCTTTATGCTTCAGACGTTTGAACAAGCTTTTTTCAGACTGTTTTTTTTGAGGGAAATCACCAGCTGTTTTGGATGCCGACTGGCTTAAGCCACTAATATTTACCGGTGTATTAATCATAAACCGACGCCTCACCCGGTGGTCGTGTTTTAAAATACTTCAACGTCCACAGATACTCCACCGGACATTGTTCAATCGCCTGCTCTACCGCTTTATTCATATTTAAACTATCAACTTCATCATCACCGCTGGGGAACCCCTGCATAGCAGGAAACAGCTTTAATTCGTATTGACGGCTTACCGACTGATAACAGCAGCTACAGGTCAACACCACCGCATTACAGGATTTCGCCAAACGTCCAAGTACCGGAACAGTTGCTTTTGGCACGCCATAAAATGGAGCAAAGATTGATTTGTCTGCACCCAGGTCTTCATCGGCAAGATAAATAAGAATTTTTCCTTTTCGCATTTCCCTAATCAGTGGACGCATACCCTCTTCACGAGACACAACTGCACCACCATTGTTTTTACCAAATCGTAACCGGCCATTAGCAATCACCCAGTTAACCACAGGATTACGCATCGCCTTATACAGCCCGATAGAACCATTATCCATACTGATACCGGCCACAGCAAATTCTAAACCAACGTAGTGTGGCAACAGAATAATCACGTTTTTACCCTGCGCTCGGTACTCTTCAATTTTTTCAAAACCTAATTTTCGTATTCTGTTTCTTACCAGGCTAATCGGTCTCCACCACAAAATGCAGTAATGAAACAGACTACGAAACTGCGCCTGAAAATGTTTTTCCACGATTACTCTGATCTCACTCTCAGTTTTATCAGGAAAACATAAAGAGAGATTTTTAGTCGCGATATTAAAACGCTTTTTATTAGACCGAGCAGCAAAATCACCAAATCTGCAACCCAGCCAGTCTATGATAGGCATCGGAAAAAAGGTGATGATAAAAAACAAGGCCAGACCAAACAAGGTCAACCAGTAACGAGGATGTAGAAATGAAAGCTTAAAACCGTATCTGTTTTTAATGGCGTTTTTATTGGTACTTGTATTGGCGTCTTGCTTACCCATTATTTATGCCCATCACCAAAATCTACTTACGCCAGAAGGCTGGCGTTAACAATACCAGCAATGTGAATATTTCCAGGCGCCCCAGCAACATTGAGAAGCACAAAACCAATTTATTAAAATCAGAAAGACTGGCGTAGTTTGCACTAACCTCGCCCAGGCCCGGCCCTAAGTTATTTATCGTGGCCGCAACTGCTGAAAAAGCAGTAATCTGATCCAGACCATTAAACATCAATATCAACATCATTAATGCAAACAGTGCGACGTATGCAGCAAAGAAACCCCACACTGCATCGATAATAGAATTCTTCACCGGCTGCTTACCCAGCTTTACAGTCACCTGAGCATTAGGATGAATCAACCTCAAAATCTCACGCTGCCCCTGCTTGATTAGCAACAGGATACGAATCACTTTCATCCCGCCACCGGTTGAACCGGCACAGCCTCCAATAAAACTGGAAAACAACAAAAGAACAGGAATAAACACGGGCCAGCTGGAAAAATCAGAGGTAACAAAACCTGAGGTAGTCGCTATTGAAATCGTCTGAAAGATACCTTCGCGAAAAGCATCAGAGAGATCATGATAAACAGACTGACTATAAAGCACATACACACTAAGCGCTGAAATAATAATTAACAGACTCGCGTATAATCTGAATTCTGCATCTCGAAAATAGGGGGATAAAGTTTTAGAGCGCGCGACAGAAAAATGCAATGCAAAGTTAATTGCACCAAGAAACATAAAGATGATAGCTACAAACTCTATTGCCTTACTATCAAAATAACCGATACTTGCATCGTGCGTAGAAAAACCGCCGATAGCAACCGTAGAGAAACTATGCGCTACTGCATCAAACAGATTCATGCCTGCTATCCAGTAGGCAATAGCACATGCAATCGTCAGACCTAGATAGATATACCAGAGTGCCTTGGCTGTTTCAGCAATTCGCGGTGTTAATTTATTGTCTTTGACTGGACCTGGCGTTTCTGCTTTATACAGCTGCATACCACCGATGCCCAGCATAGGCATAACAGCAACGGCCAGCACGATGATACCCATACCACCTAACCACTGCAGTTCTTGACGATAAAACAAAATGCTATGCGGCAGATGATCCAGGCCAACTAAAACCGTTGCACCTGTTGTTGTTAAGCCTGATATCGATTCAAACAGTGCATCGACAATACTTATATCCAGGTTTTCATATAGATACAACGGCAGAGCCCCTGCCACACCCAGAACCATCCAGAATAAAACCACAACCACAAAACCATCTCGCAGGCGCAGGTCATTACTCTGTTTTCTTACTGGCAGAAACAACAGAAACCCGATCGCCAACAAAACCAGATAACTATAAAAAAATGCATGTGCAGCGCCTTCCTGATAGAGCAGATCTATAACCACCGGTGGTAGCAGTGTGATGCTGAACAGCATTAAAAACTGCCCTATTATGCGTTGTATGATTGCTAGGTGCATAAAGAATCCTTACTTACAAAAATGTAACCGGCACCTGAAATAATTTTTCAACCACATTAAACTTCTTCTTATCAAGCAAGAATAAAATCAGATGATCATTATTTTCTATCAGCACATCATGATGCGCCATAATCACCTCTTCACCTCGAATAATGGCACCGATAGTTGTACCTTCCGGCAGTGCAACTTGCTCTATGGTTTTACCGACCACTTTTGAATTAGCACTATCACCATGAGCGATAGCTTCGATTGCTTCAGCTGCACCACGGCGCAAGGAATGTACTGAAACCACATCACCTCTGCGTACATGCGCAAGCAGGCCACTGATGGTGATCTGCTGTGGCGAAATTGCGACATCTATAGCACCATCACTTTCCATCAAATCGACATAGGCATGACGATTAATCAGAGACATTACTTTTCTTGCGCCTAACCGTTTCGCCAGCATTGATGACAATATATTAGCCTCATCATCGTTAGTTAATGCACAGAAAACATCCATCCGATCAATGTTTTCTTCCAACAATAATTCTTCGTCTGCGGTATCACCGAGTAAAACGATTGTTTTGTTCAAATCACAAGACAGCTCTTGCGCACGCGTTTTATCGCGCTCCAATATTTTTACACTGTATTTATTTTCCAGCGCCTCTGCAAGACGCTTACCTATATTACCGCCGCCTGCCAGCATTATGCGCTTGATCGGCTTATCCATTTTTCTCAATTCTGACATCACTGCCCGAATATCTTTTTTTGCAGCGATGAAAAAAACTTCATCATCTGCTTCTATCACCTGGTCACCTTTAGGCACGATACCTTTGCCGCGCCGGAAGATAGCAGCAACTCGTGCGTCGATACCCGGCATATGTTTTCTTAAATCTGAGATTTCATGACCGACCAATGGACCGCCATAATATGCTTTCACGCCGACCAGACGTGCGCGACCGCCCGCAAAATCCATCACCTGCAGCGCACCGGGGTATTCAATCAATCGCTGTATATGCTCTGCAATCAACTGTTCCGGGCTGATCAATACATCAATGGGGAGAATTTTGTCGTTAAACAACTCTGGGTATTTAAGATAGTCTTGAGCTCGAACACGCGCAATTTTTGTCGGCGTATGAAATAAGCTGTGTGCAATCTGGCAGGCAACGATATTTGTCTCGTCACTGTTGGTAACAGCAACCAGCATATCAGCATCACTGATGCCTGCATTTTTCAATACATCAGGATGAGACGCATGACCGACCACTGTCTGAATATCCAAGCGGTCACTCAAATCTTCCAGTAGCGATACATTAGTATCAACCAGCGTTATGTCATTAGCTTCAGATGAAAGGTTTTGCGCAACACTTGAGCCTACCTGTCCAGCGCCTAAAATTATAATATTCATTTTTTAGTTATCGTTTAAACAGCATGTGTAATACAACACTTGTTGCAAATAATTTATATCCCTAATTTATATCTCTAACTTAAATCTCTTACTTATAATCCAAGCAACTCTGATTAATAACCAGCAATAGATTTATAGCGAATATTACGCGTTATGTATTCACATTTCATTAACCAGGGTCAGTTAAATTGCCAAGCCCGTTACTAGCTATAGATTACAATCTACCAGCTGTCTCGTATCAGGCTGTCTTTTGTATGCGACAGAAATAAAACCCGTCCGCCTCATATTCCCCAGGCAACAACTGACGCCCATGATCACATTCATGGCCCCATTCGGCATCTATCGGTAATTCTTTTGCATCACTCTGTTTTTTCAGAAACTGCTGAATCTGATACTGGTTCTCATCTTTAAAAACAGAACAGGTGACATATAGCATTTCACCCCCTACGGCTAACATCTGCCACGCTGCCTGCAAAATCTCTGACTGCAGCTTAACCAATGGTTCGATATCCGTTGGCCGACGATGCGTTTTGATATCCGGATGACGACGAATAACACCGCTGGCAGAGCATGGTGCATCGATCAAAATTCGGTCAAATGTTAAGCCATCCCACCATTGCTTATACTCACGTGCATCAGCGATGATCAATTCTGGTACTACATCTGCATCTAGCTTTAAACGCTGTATATTTTCTTCGACACGTTGCATCCTTATCTCATCACTCTCTACCGCAACCAATGCTTTGATAGTATCGCCGAGTTCAAGAATATGACAGGTCTTTCCACCCGGTGCTGCACACAAATCTAACAGTCGCTGATGTTTATCAAGATTTAACAGCCCCGCCGATAACTGAGCGCCGACATCCTGCACCGACACAGCACCGAGCGAAAAATCAGGCAGTTGACGCACATCGATACCCTGTAAAAGCTTCAATGCCTGATCTGATATTGCTGAGCCCACTGATTCAATTTCATTTTCTTGCAGCATCTGCTGATATTTTTCAGCACTGGAATAACGTTTATTAACACGCAGCCAAAAGTCCGGGCGCTGATTATTAGCATTCAATATCTGCTGCCAATTCTCCGGCCAATCGTTTTGTATCTTTTTAATCAGCCAGTCTGGATGAGAGTACTTAGCCTGGTCTTCCGACACTGACGAAACCAGTTCTTCTTTTTCACGGGTAAATCTTCTCAATACAGCATTGACCAGTCCGTCTGCCCAACGCTTGCCTGTTTTCCTGACCAGCTCAACCGCTTCATTGATGATGGCGTAATCAGGCGTGCGGCATTCCAGCAATTCATACAAAGACATCAATAAGATTATCTGCACATCACTGTCCTTAGCTTTTAAGGGTTTAGATAATAATGCCGAAACAAAAAATTCCAGTTGCCAGCGCCAACGTAACACACCATTGACCAATTCATTAGCCAGACCCCGGTCACGAGTATCATCTAGATTCTCGATCGTTTTAGCCTGTGCCGCCGATAAAGACTTACCATCAAAGACCAGTTTTAATGCTTTTAGACTCGCCTGCCTGGCCAGGCTGACTTTAGCTCGTCCGTCTTTTGACTTAGAATTTTTATTATTTTTATTATTTTTCTTTTTTGATTGCATTGGATTTGCCACGGTCTTACGTTAATACCTGACCAATTAAAGAGTTTGCATTTAGAAAATCAGCTACCGACATTCTTCGTTTACCTTCAGCCTGAAGTTCAGTAACTCGAAGTACGCCATCTCCAGTTGCAATATCAATCCCTTCCGCAGATTCAGACAGTACCGTACCCGGAGGACTTGCTGGTGGACTTACTGCTGCACCTTCTTTATTAAGCACGTCTTGATTAAGTACGCCTTGTTTAAGCACTTCCGCCGACCATAGCCGTAACATCGATGCCTTACCTTTTTTACTGTACGCACAATAGGCCACCGGCCAGGAATTATAGGCTCTGATTGCACGATGGATATCCACCGCTGATTGCTGCCAGTCTATTTTAGCTTCTGCCTTACTCAATTTAGAGGCATAACAGGCATCGTTATTATTCTGCTTATTTTTCTTTATCGTGTGATTCGCAATAGCAGGCAAAGCGTCCAGCAGAGTCTGCGCACCCAGGGCCATCAATTTATCATGCAAACTTGAGCCCGTCTCTTGCTCAGCAATCTCACATTCAGCCACCGCCAGCATGTCGCCGGTATCCAGTCCTTCATCCATCTGCATGATGGTAATACCAGTTATTTCGTCACCCGCCAAAATGGCTCGCTGAATTGGCGCTGCACCACGCCAACGAGGCAATAATGAAGCGTGGATATTGATACAACCTAAGCGTGGCGCCTGCAATACTTCTGCCGGCAGCAACAAACCATAAGCAGTCACAATCATCAGGTCAGCATCTAATGCGGCCAGCTCTTGCTGCGCCTGCCCCTGTTTAAGAGTTTCAGGCTGATAGACTGGAATGTTGTACTGCAATGCTTTTTCTTTTACTGGTGAAGGTTTTGGCTCGCGACCACGTCCCGCAGGTCGATCAGGCTGCGTATAAACCGCAACAACCTCATGGGCTGAATTTATTAAAGCATCCAGTCCAGCAACGGAAAAGTCAGGGGTACCAGCGTAGATAATGCGCAAAGAGTGGCTCACGGTGATTTAATCGGGCTCTGTTTAATGGGTCGTTTTAATTGAGAAAGTTAATGTCAGAAGATAGTGTCTGAAAGAATATCTCAAGTGCAGGTATGATATTAAACCGCGACCCGGCTTTCTTCACGTTTTGCTTTCAACAAACGTTTTTTAATTCGCTGCTGTTTAAGTGGTGATAAATAATCGACAAATAGTTTGCCTTGCAGGTGATCGATTTCATGCTGGATACACACTGCCAGCATCTCGTCGGCCTGCAAAGTATATTCATCACCGTTCTGATCCAGTGCTTTAATGGTAACTCTTTCCGCTCGCTCTACCGTCTCATATATATCCGGCACAGACAGACAGCCCTCATCACAGATTTCCGTGCCTTCCTGTGTAATTATTTCAGGGTTGATCAAACAAAGCGGCTGATCCTTGCCTTCAGAAATATCAATAACAATGACTTGCTGGTGCACATTAACCTGTGTTGCCGCCAGCCCGATGCCCGGCGCAATATACATGGTTTCAAACATATCATCGACTAGCTTTTTAATGGTGTCATCCACCTCTGCTACGGGTTTAGCTACCGTACGCAAACGCTTATCCGGGTAATGTAATATTTCTAAAATTGCCATAATAAATTCAATCTTTTAACTAATAACTGCGTTTATCCATACTATTATGAATATCGGTAAAAATCCCTGCAAATAGCGCGAATTTGCTTATTTCTGCTACACTCAAATAAAAACATGCTTTAGTAACTGAAGTTTACCTACTAAACCATTGAGAATAATAGAAAAACTTAGCCCTGCAATAACAATAAAGGGCCAAGAACTCAGAGCCAGAGAGTAAATAAAAAAATAAAAATGAATATCTCGAAAACGCCCAAGTCACGTATTATTTTACCCTTTTTCCTGGTCACAGGGCTACTAGCGATTGTTTCAGGCTGTAGCTCAACTGAACCGCGCCCACCAGCCGTAGCAAACGTCGAAGAAGAACCAGTAACCATCGCCGCTGTGGCGGAAGAAACCAAGGCTCCCGCGAAAGAAATTCGCGTCAAAGCCGCGCATCCTCGCCAATACACGGTTAAAAAAGGGGATACTTTATGGGGTATATCCAGCTTATTTCTGCAGGACCCATGGTACTGGCCTGAAATTTGGTCAAAAAACCAACAAGTTTCAAATCCTCATCTAATTTTTCCGGGTGATGTATTAACGCTGATTTACGTGAACGGTCAGCCACAGATGCTTGTTAACGAAGAAAAGCACCAGCAAGTCATCAAACATTCCAGTGATGGTCGCCCCGTTAAAAAACTTAGCCCAAGCATACGCACATCAGCACTTGATGCCAGCATTAAAAGCATACCCGGCGATGCCATCCGACAATTTCTAAGCAAACCAAGAGTAGTAACCAAAGAAGAGCTGGAAAATGCACCACGTATCGTCGGTAGTCAGGATAACCATCTAATACTGGGCGAAGGTAGCCGTGTCTACATTCGAGGTGAGCTCGACAAAGAGCGTGTTCGTCTTGCCGTGTTTAAACCCGGTGACGCTTTAAGAGACCCGGCTACTAACGAACTGCTGGGATACGAAGCAAAATATGCCGGCGATGTTCACATCGTTGCTTATGGCGACCCTTCCACTGGTGATTTAACCTTCACAGAACGTGAAGTTCTGATTGGCGACCGCTTATTACCCGAAGATAAAAGTAAATTAGAAAACCTATATTTCCCGCATATTCCTGACCATGAAGTCGACGCACAGATAATCTCACTGTATGACGCCCTGTTCGGCGTTGCTCAGCTGCAAATTATTGTCATCAACAAAGGTGAACGTGACGGCATGGAAGTAGGACATCTGCTAGCAACATTTTCACAGGGCGCTACTGTTCGCGACCGATTCGCAAAAAACAGCAGCAAGCCGGTAAAACTACCGAACGAGCGCAGCGGTCTGGTGATGATTTTTAAAACCTTCGACCGCGTAAGCTATGCACTGACATTGGAATCTCAACGCGTCATCCATAACAAAGACTTCCTGCATACACCAAGATTCTAATCGCACAGAGCCATATTTAATGTAGTATTCAAGGATGAATACAATCAGGACAGACTCTGCAAGGACCGCAGATCAAAACACCTCACTCATAAACTGGCTGACCCTGTCACACACTGCAGGTTTAGGCGCCACTACCTTTATTTCACTACTCAATCAGTTCGGCTCCCCTGAAGCGGTACTTAATGCCAGCAGGAAACAACTTTCCAGCATAATTATAAAAGCAGATGTCATTAACGCACTGTCGAAACAACAGGGTTTAACGCCATCTACTGAGATCTCCGCCAAGATAAACAATGATCTTGAATGGAGCAGGCAAAACGACCATCACATTATTACCATACTTGATGACCGCTACCCGGAACAATTAAAACAGCTACCCGATGCGCCACCCATATTATATGTGAGGGGTGATCCGGACTATTTACAACAACCTCAACTTGCCATGGTCGGCACACGAAACCCGACTGCAGCCGGACGCAATACCGCCAAAGACTTCGCCAGCCATTTATCCAGTGTCGGCATCACAATTACCAGCGGATTGGCCAGCGGCATCGATGGCGCCAGTCACGAAGGCGCGTTAACCGGTTTGGCAGGCACTATCGCTGTGGTCGCACATGGTCTCGATATCGTTTACCCGGCTAAACACCAGAATCTGGCACAACAAATCTGCGAGAACGGCGCTGTTATTTCAGAAATGCCCATTGGCACACAACCGCTGCCAGGGCTATTTCCCCGTCGCAATCGACTCATCAGTGCGCTGTCGCTCGGCACTCTGGTTGTCGAAGCGGCTCTAAAAAGTGGTTCATTAATCACCGCTCGCTTAGCACTGGAACAAAATAAAGAAATTTTTGCTATCCCGGGATCCATCCACAACCCCATGGCTAGAGGCTGTCACCAGCTCATCCGACAGGGCGCAAAACTAGTGGAATCTGCAGACGATATCCTTGAAGATTTGCCCATCACTGCAAAAACAAGCGCTTCATATCCACGAAAATCTGACGAAAATATCCACGAAAATCCAAAAGATATACACAAGACACTTGACCCGGATCACCAAAAACTGCTCAAATGCCTCGCTTATGAGCCTGCGAGCATCGATGAACTGGTCGTTAACAGTGATTTTAACGCCGCTGAAGTCGCATCCATGCTGCTTATTATGGAGCTCGAAGGAATTGTTGTCTGCCAGGATGGTCGATATACGAATGTTAGATAAGAAGACCTGATGTCTAGTAGATGACAATCGTTAAGCCGTAAATACTAAGGTTATACTGAATGATAATTAAGCAGTCTGTTGTTGATGTCCTGATGTTTCTTTTTGAACGTTATCTGGATGAAGAAGAGTTGAATGAAACCCGCCGTGTTACTGATAAACGCGACAGTATTCTGCTTCGTCTGGAAGAAATGGGCTTCCACAACAAAGATATAAATCAGGCTTTTGACTGGCTGGAAGATCTGGCAGACATCCCTGATAATCAGCAGATAAGCCCGCTAAAAGAGACCAGCAGCAGAATCTACAGCGAACAGGAAAAGAAATTAATTGGTATAGAAAGTATCGGCTTTTTACATTTTCTTGAACAAACGAATATACTCACACCAGTTACACGTGAACTAATACTCGATCGTGTCGCTGCATTGGGGCACCCGCTGGACGCAGAACAACTTAAGTGGATCATCATGATTGTACTACATGCCCGTCCAGGCGAAGAGGATACACTCGCCCTGCTGGAAAGTTTTATATTTGATGAAGTTACAGACCTTATTCAATAACACCAAGAATTAGCTACAGGCACACATGAGCAAAAATCTCGTAATCGTAGAATCGCCAGCTAAGGCGAAAACTATCGAAAAATATTTAGGCAAAGACTTTAAAGTTCTTGCCTCATATGGTCACGTACGCGATCTAATACCTAAAGCTGATGCTATTGATACTAGCAACGACTTCAAGATGAAGTATCAAATCATCGAACGCAATGAAAAGCACGTTAATAAGATTATCCAGTTTCTTAAGAAAGCAGATACGCTCTATCTCGCAACTGACCAAGATCGCGAAGGAGAGGCGATTTCATGGCACTTGTATGAGCTGTTAAAAGATAAAGAATTATTAAAAGACAAAACCGTGCATCGCGTTGCCTTCAACGAAGTAACCAAACGCGCCATTCAGGAAGCGATCGACAATCCTGGTGAACTATCGATGGATCTGATTAATGCGCAGCAGACTCGACGCGCACTGGATTATCTTGTTGGTTTCAACCTGTCACCACTGCTATGGAAAAAAGTGCAGCGTGGTTTATCAGCAGGACGTGTACAGAGTCCCGCATTACGCTTAATCGTAGAGCGCGAAGAAGCTATCGAAGCTTTTGATGCACAGGAATACTGGACCATCGAAGCCGATGTCGCCAAAAGTAAACAGGATTTCATCGCTCGGCTGACTATCTATAACGATGAAAAAGTCATCGATAAACAGGTCTCTAAAAAAGGCAGCAAAGATAAAAACAACCCTGAAATACCTGAAGAAAAAACCAACTTCAGCTTCAAAGACGAAGCAACAGCAGGAGCGGCTAAAGACAATTTACTAGCCTTAGCCAACGGCAAATTATCTGTCAATAAAGTTGAGAAGAAAGAGAGCAAGCGTGAACCAAAAGCCCCTTTCACTACCTCGACCATGCAGCAGGATGCCGCTAGCAAGCTTCGCTTTAGTGCTCAACGCACCATGCGTACTGCGCAAAATCTGTATGAAGGTATTGATATTGGCGGTGAAACCGTCGGTCTAATCACCTACATGCGTACCGACTCACTTCATCTTGCTGATGAAGCCATCGCCGAGATACGCGGCTTGATTGAGTCTCGCTTTGGTAAAAACAATTTACCTGACGGCCCGCGCATCTTTAAAAATAAATCAAAAAATGCACAGGAAGCTCACGAGGCCATACGCCCGACATCTGTGCTACATACACCGGAAGCAATAAAAGACAAACTTAAACCTGATCAGTTTGCACTTTATGAACTGATATGGAAACGCACTATGGCCTGCCAGATGATGCATGCCACATTAAACAATGTCAGCATACAACTTGGTTGTGGCGAGAATAATACATTCCGTGCCAGTGGCTCTACCATTAAAACACCTGGTTTCATGTCGGTATATATGGAAGGCAACGAAGAGAGCCGACTTGATAAAGAAGCAGACAAGATGCTACCTGAACTGGTTGAAGGTGAAAAAATTGATCTACTGGAAATTCGTGATGAGCAGCATTTCACCCAGCCGCCGCCAAGATTTACAGAAGCCAGTTTGATTAAAACGCTGGAAGAGTTCGGCATCGGCCGCCCTTCCACATACGCCAGTATTATTTCGACACTGGTCAACCGTAATTACGCCGAACTGGAAAGCCGTCGCTTCACACCGACAGATATCGGTCGCATCGTTAACCGTTTTCTCACCGATTACTTCACCAAATATGTCGACTATGAATTCACTGCTGAACTCGAAGATGAATTAGATTGCATCGCACGCGGCGAACACGACTGGCTGCCATTACTCGAAAAATTCTGGTCACCGTTCATAGAAACTGTTGATCACATCGAAGAAAACGTCAGCCGTGCTGATGTAGCCCAGTCACGCCACATCGGTACCGATGAAGAATCCGGCAAACCAATCTCTGTTCGCATGGGTCCTTATGGTCCATTTGTACAGATCGGTGATAAAGACGATGAAGATAAGCCTCGTTTTGCCAGTTTACGTCCCGGCCAGAAAATGGCTGACATCACCATGGATGATGTCTACTTCTTACTGCAGTTACCACGTGACTTAGGCGAGACACCAGAAGGCGAAGCCCTGTCGACAAACTATGGTCGCTTTGGACCTTACGTTAAATACGCCAGCAAATTTGTCTCTATCAACAAAGAGTACCAGGAAAAGGATATCGACCCATACAACATCACCTTCGAACAGGCGATGGAACTGGTTACAGCCAAAAAAGAATTTGATGCCAACAAACACATCAAAGATTTTCCTGGCACAGATATAGAAGTACTGAATGGACGATGGGGACCATACATTACTGACGGCATGAAGAATGCCAAAATCCCTAAAGATAAAGAGCCGGCCTCTTTAACTCAAAAAGAATGCGAAGAATTACTTGCAGCAGCGCCATTCCGACGTGGCAAAAAGAAAAAAGTGGCAAAGAAAAAGGTTGTTAAGAAAAAGGCTGCCGCAAAGAAAAAAACAAGCAAGAAAAAAGCCGTTAAGAAAAAAACGGCTAAAAAGAAAACCACTAAAACAACAGGCACCAAGAAAAAGGCCGTAAAGAAAAAAACTGCTGACGACTAACACACCATGGCAAGTGATTTCTCTATACGCCAAGCCGCTCACATAGTTAAAGCCGGCGGCGTCATCGCCTACCCTACAGATACAATTTATGGTCTGGGCTGCGACCCGTACAACGCTGAGGCAGTCGAGCAACTCAGTAATATCAAATCACGCCCACCTGGTAAAAATTTTATTTTACTTGCAGGACACATCGAGCAAATAGAATCTTTAACTGAGCTAACAAAAGATCAAAAAAAACAGATATTGCAAGTCACACAGCCAACAAGCTGGGTGATCAAAGCAGGGCCATCGACTCCGGACTGGTTACTCAGTAAAGATCAAACAATCACTGTCCGCCTAAGCAAACATAGAGACGTGCAAAAGCTATGTCACATTCTCGGCCATACGATTACATCAACCAGCGCTAACCTGTCAGGTCTACACCCCGCCAGAAATGCACTCGAGCTGCACCAACGGTTTCACTCGACTGTCGATAAAATATTAGCGAACCAAAAAAAACTTACCGCCAGCCCATCAAAAATAATTCGGCTGTGCGATAATCACATATTAAGAGACTGAAAATAAAAAAATGAGTACTGCAGACATCCCTGACATCGACGCTGTTAAAGCATATTTGATAGCCCTCCAACAAAGTATTTGTTCAGCACTCGCTACAGAAGACGGCAAGGCAGAATTTATCACCGATGAATGGAAACGTGAGAACGGCGCAGGCGGCGGCATTACGCGCGTCTTAAGTGACGGCGAACTATTTGAACAAGCCGGGGTTAATTTCTCCCATGTTTCTGGCGGCAAGTTGCCTGCATCCGCAACAGCTCATAGACCAGAACTGGTCGGACGTGAATTTCAGGCCATGGGTGTATCATTGGTCATCCATCCAAAAAACCCTAAAATCCCTACCTCGCATGCGAATGTACGATTTTTTATCGCCACTAAAGAAAATGAAGACCCTGTGTGGTGGTTTGGCGGCGGTTTCGACCTAACACCCTACTACGGCTTTGATGAAGACTGTATTCACTGGCACGATGTCGCCAAAAAAGCCTGCGACCCTTTTGGTGAAAATACTTATAAAAAATATAAAACATGGTGTGATGAATACTTCTACATAAAACACCGGGACGAGCAGCGAGGAATCGGTGGACTTTTTTTTGATGATCTAAATGAAGAAGGCTTTACTAAAAGCTTTGCCTTTATGCAGAGTGTTGGCGATCATTACATCGATGCATACCTGCCAATCGTACAACGCAGAAAGAATGAAACATATACTGATGAGCAACGTGAATTTCAGCTATATCGTCGCGGTCGTTACGTAGAATTTAATTTGGTTTATGATCGAGGCACCTTGTTTGGTTTACAGACAGGCGGTCGCACAGAATCGATATTAATGTCGCTGCCACCGGTCGTTCACTTCGAATACAACAGACCCGTGCCAGAGAATTCTGCAGAAGAAAAACTATATAACTATTATCTAAAACCTAAAGACTGGGTTTAGATTGGCTGACTCATCTTTTTATAAGCACCATCTATTAACATCATTCAATCTGCAATAAATTTTTTCTGTTGAAATTTTACAACATTGCCATTAGGTAATTCGTCTAACGGTATAGAGATATAGTTACCCTGAACTTTATCGACACCACAAATTTTCAACAAACGAACGATTTCTGGACTTTCCACATACTCAGCAACAGTATAACGACCTAAAGAATGCGCCACATCATTCATCGCTGTTACGATTGCACGGTCAGTTGCACCCCGTGCCATGCTACGTACAAACTGACCATCGATCTTCACATAGTCGGTTGGTAAATTCTTTAACTGAGAGAAAGAACAGAAACCTGAACCAAAGTCATCAAGTGAGAATCGGCAACCAATTTTTCGCAGCTCATTAATAAAATCATTTGCCTGCTCAAGATTTGCAATGGCACATGTTTCAGTCACTTCAAATGTCAGTGAACTAGGCGCCACATTATATTTATCTATCAATGATTTTATAATATCAAGCGTCTCATCGCTATCAACCGTGTTGCCACATATGTTAATCGATAAGCGAACATTGCTGCCTGACTGCCCGGTAGCAATCATCGCCTGTAGAGCATGATCCAATACCCACATATCAATATCTGTCATCATATTGAAACGTTCTGCTGTTGGAATAAAACTATCAGGATAGTTGAGCACACCATTCTCATCAACCATTCTGACCAGAACTTCATAACTATATATTTTGTCAACCTCACTCAGATGTCTCCGCCACAGAGCTCCGTCTTGCGCAGGAAGATTGACAAGATCAACATCCTTCATCTGCATAATAGGCTGATAATGCAATACAAATTTATCATTTTCCAATGCTTCCCTGATGCGCACAGACCAACCTAACTCCTTGCCCATGCTGTTATGCTCATCACTGGTTTTCTCATAGATATGAGTCTGGTTTCGACCCATTCGTTTTGATATATGACAGGCAATATCTGCGTTCGCCATAATATCACCCGCAGTTAGATCATCTATATCCATCATTGCAACACCAAAGCTGGCATTTACATGATACGATTTCTCCTCATGCTGTACCCGCAATCCTGACAGTGCTATCCTTATTTCATCGGCTATATCTATCGCTTGAGTATCATCAACATTTTTTAAAATTATCGCAAACTCATCGCCACCGATTCGCGCCGCAATATCTTGGCGTCTAATATGTTTACTTATTTCACGACTGAGGTCGACTAATAATTTATCACCAACTTCATGACCTGCAGTATCATTAACATATTTGAATCGATCAAGATCCATATACACGACTGCACTCATAACACCTGTACGACTTGCGGCACTTAATTCTTTCTCAAGATCAGCTTCGAAATAACGACGGTTAAATAAACCGGTCAGGTGATCGTGGGTTGCCTGCCAGCGTAACTTCTCTTCCATCATCTTACGCTCAGAGATATCTCTAAAAGCAATAACAGAACCTTCCTGCTTACCGTTTACTGATAGTGGGAACAACGTGCAATCAACAGGAATTTCCTTACCACTCTGATGTTTGAATACCGTTTCCCATCCCTTAAGTTTCTCACCTGAATAATAGGCCTCTCTCAGCAGATCTTTATTTTCACTCTGGTGTTCCAGATGAAAAGCTTCGTTCGCACCCACGCCTAATAAAGGCTTTACATCATGCAGGCCCAGCACTTTTAATGCCGCCGGATTCATAAATGTTATGCGGCTATTTTTATCTACACCGTAAACACCTTCACCAACCGACTCAAGAATTGCAGCTAGATTTTCACGTTGTTTTTCGATTGATCGCTGCACTTCGATAAAGCGACGCATACCTGATATGCGCGCTAAAAATAATTCTTCTGCTTCATTCTTGAATATACATTCGATTGCACCAGCTTGCAGACAATCACGTATAACAGAATCAAGGTAGGTACCGGTGATTACCGCCGTTCTGATATCTTCTGTTAGTGGGTTATCACGTAGCTTCTGACACAGCACATAACCGTTGTGTTCGGGCATAAAGTAATCAACAATAGCTATATCAACTGGTTGTGCAAGTGCAATTTCATAAGCTTCGTTAACAGAATTCGCTATTGTTACATCATAGTTATTGCGTTCAAGCAGCCGCTGATAATAAACACGGATACTTTTTGAATCATCAACAAATAAAACACGTGTCTGCCTTGCATCTCTGTAGGAAGCACGCTGTTCGATAACAGGTTCTTTACTTTCGGGATTTAACATCACCTCTAAAGACAAGACCATTTCCGGATAATTTTCCCAGGGCACCAATGCTGTGGATTGGCGGGTGCTCATCCAGTTCAGTAACTCAGGTTCAGCATCGTTTGATAGCAGCAGCACAGGAACCTCACTATAAGGTTCACGATCCAGGATAACCAGCAGATGCTTGGATTTATCGAAATGTTCGTAATTTGGCCAACCGACAAGGATTGCATGAAGCTGCTGTTCATTTGTCTGCAACAGCTCACTGGCAGAAATGAAATCATTCACAACGACAATTTCATAACCCTGCTTCTCAATGGTCTTGCCAAGCATATACCGTAAGGTTGCCGATTCTTCTACAATCAGAATACGTTGCTTAGTAGCAATATCAGACATGCAATATTCCCCAAAAACTTTATGAGCAATCCGTAAGAATTGCGGTATGGTCGAGGTACTTAACAGATAATATAGATGTTATTTACTGTTTAAGACCTGAATTTGGTCACATTTTTATAAGATAAATATAGCAATTTAAGACGAAAAATCCAGTAATCTCCGCTTATCTGACGATATGATTACAAAAAAAGCCGGTACAGAAGAATTCTGAGCCGGCTTTTTACTATACCCCTTCCAGGAAAGGGCTAAAAGAGGGTGAATAAGTACTTAAAAACTACTTTTCACCCTCGCCACATTTACCTTCACCACACTTGGCTTCCTTGGCCTTATCGCCTCCGCACTTGCCTTCACCACATTTAGCTTCTTTGGCCTTATCGCCGCCACATTTGCCTTCACCACATATGCCTTCAGACATTGCAACATTATAACCACCACTTAATTCCTGCATACCAAATGGGTTTTCAGCTGCCATTACATTGCTCGCTGCAAATGTAGCGACGATGGCCGCGCTAGCTGCGACAGTTGTTAATTTTTTCATAGTACTGTTCTCCTTAATTTATAAAATCAGTTGTTTTTTACCACACTCATATCAATAGATTTCTATTGATATTAATAATGGTTAACGCATTTGAAGGGCCACTGTCTAAAAAGTTCAACTGCACACAAATTTTTAGACCGATTTTATATTCACGGCAGGATAATTATTTCATACCCAGTTCTATAGCTGCAATCACTTCAGATTCAATCGTCATCAAAAGATCTTTAGCTGGGCTACTTTGTGCGTTAATAGCAGGGCGGTTGAATAACACCGTTGTTTTGCCATCACGCTCGATTAAAGTGATATGCAGCGGGCAAAAACCCAGCATATCAGGATCCAGGTTACTCACTTTGTTGGCATACCAACCATTACAGAAGATCATACTTCTAATTTCTGACAGTTGATTCTGGTTGTATCCCTCTCCCCATTTATCAGAAAAACGTGCCAGATTGGCTCCAATATCTGGCTCAAAAACAACAAAAAAACGCGTATCTTCCAGACTTTTATAAAGCTTATCGTATACAACAGACACCGGTTTATTCACTGTCTGCTGATAAACTGCGGGATTAACAACCGGTTCACTTTCCGCATTCACCAATATCGGACATAGCATTAGCAATATCAGCACAAACCCAGTTTTTACATTTTTCTCGCTCAAATTTAACTAATTATTTATTATGTCTTTGTTATTATTCTTGGAAAAATGACAAAACCTCAGACACCAACCCATGACATCTAACAATGGCATCAGACATTTAGCCTGTTACAATACAATAAATTTCGATTTATTGTGGAGCAAGTAAGTGGCTAACAACCGTAATTTTTCAACAACACGAATGCGTCGTATGCGCCGCAGTGATTTTTCCCGTCGCTTAATGCGTGAGAACGTATTAACGGCCGATGATTTAATTTACCCCATGTTTGTTATCGAAGGCGAAAATAAACGTGAAGCCATTAAATCGATGCCCGGTGTCGAACGCGTCAGCATTGATCAATTACTTATCGAAGCCAAAGAATGTGCTGAGCTAGGCATTCCCGCTATCGCTCTTTTTCCCGTGGTATCACAAGATAAGAAATCAGAAGACGCTGCTGAAGCCTATAACCCTGAAGGTTTAGCGCAAACTGCTGTCAAAGAATTAAAAAAAGCATTGCCCAATCTGGGAGTAATAACAGACGTTGCACTCGACCCATTCACCAGTCATGGTCAGGACGGCCTCACTGACGACAGCGGTTATGTGCTGAATGATGAAACCGTAGACGTACTAGTGAAGCAAGCGCTGTCACACGCAGAGGCTGGTGCAGACATCGTTGCTCCTTCCGACATGATGGACGGCCGTATCGGTGCAATTCGCCAGGCACTTGAAGAGCACGGTCATATACATACCCGCATCCTCTCCTACTCCGCTAAATACGCCTCTAGTTTTTACGGACCATTTCGTGACGCTGTCGGTTCTGCAAAAAATTTAGCCGGTGGCAATAAAAACAGTTATCAGATGGATCCCGCCAACTCAGATGAGGCACTAGCTGAAGTTGAACTGGACATCAAAGAAGGCGCCGACATGTTTATGGTTAAACCCGGCATGCCTTATCTTGACATCGTCAGACGCGTTAAAGACACTTTTGCAGTGCCTACGTATGTGTATCAGGTAAGCGGTGAATACGCCATGTTAAAAGCAGCAGCGCAAAATGGCTGGCTTGATGAAGAAGCAACCGTCATGGAAAGCCTGTTGAGTTTTAAACGTGCGGGCGCAGATGGCATTCTGACTTACTATGCCAAAACGGTTGCAAGCTGGCTAAAAAACAAAAGTTAAATATAAAAATACAACCTTATGACATCAGACAACATTGACCGCTACGCTGTTTTTGGCAACCCTGTCGAGCACAGCAAGTCACCACAGATTCACGCCATGTTTGCCAAGCAAACCGGGCAGACATTAGTTTATACAGCAGAACTAGCCGAACTTAATCAGTTTGAACCAGCGGTAAAAGCTTTCATTGCACACAATGGTAAAGGCTTGAACATCACAGTTCCATTTAAGCAGGATGCATGGTCAATCGCAGCCAAACACAGTGACCGTGCGGCGCGTGCTGGCGCAGTAAACACCTTAGCATTACAACCTGATGGTAGTTTGTTCGGCGATACTACTGATGGCGTTGGGCTGGTTCGAGACTTAATGCAAAACCATCACGTTCAACTGCAGGATAAAAATATTTTAATCATTGGCGCAGGCGGCGCAGTTCGCGGTGTACTTGAAGCCATCCTTGATCAACAGCCTGCCTCATTAATAATCAGCAATCGGACTAAAGAAAAAGCGACGCAACTAGCGGAAGATTTTTTCAATCTGGGTAATATTTCTGGTTGCGGGCTAGACGAGATACGTGACACCCGTTTTGATATTGTGATTAATGGCACATCAGCCAGCCTAAAAGGTGACCTGCCACCACTACCCGAAACTATCTTTGCCGAAGCCAGCTGCAGTTACGACATGATGTATGCCGCACAGGCGACACCCTTCATGCAGTGGTCTTCAGACAATGGCGCAAAAATAATACTGGATGGTTTGGGCATGCTGGTCGAGCAGGCTGCCGAATCTTTTTATATCTGGCGTGATGTAAAACCAGAAACTAAAAATGTTATTACACACATCAGAAATCTCCTCACAAAATCATAAGGCTTTTGGATACCAACCAATCGTTGTCTGTTTTCGCCGAGAACGGACATTCAGTATTGCGCGGAATGATTCTCGTTTGTCACCGACCCCTTTTATTTGGATTTTATTTTTCTTTGTACAAATTTGTTCGCTTTTAGTGACGTTCCGCCAAGGTCACCTATGTGGTGTTCTGAAGCATTGAGGAAGAAACCCTCAATACTTTTTAAGAGAGAATGAAAACGCTAGTTAGATATTAGTGACTTAGTGCTTTAAGCACCGCTTTTGGTTCTTTGGCTACTACGTTTAATAAAACCAAGGCCGGCCCTTGAGGTGTTCGGTCACCACGTTCCCAGTGGCGAAGTGTACTAACGCTTATACCAAATGCTGAGGCGAATTCATTTTGGGACATACCTATCTGAGCTCGAATGTTTTTTACATCTACAGGTGTGAATTCATGCACCACTGCTTTTCCTTTTTTTCCTTTTGAAAACTCTAGAGCTTCATCAAGGCCTTGTTTGATACTATCAAATGCTTTACTCATTACTGACCTCCATAATTTTTAATAAGTAACGACGTTAATTTGGCTAGATCGTTACGCTCGGACTTCGTTAGATTGGATTTTTCACCTTTACCAAATAAGGTTAAAAGAAATAAGGGCATCGACTCACTGTGGTGGTAATAAATTACACGCACACCGCCACTTTTACCTTTGCCTTGCGCAGACCATCGTAATTTACGTATACCACCAGTACCTTGCATGATGTCGCCAGCCGATGGGTGAGAGGCTAAATAATTTATAATACTTAGTCTTTCAGAACTACTGAGTATTTTGTCTGATCTTTTCAGGAATTCAGCCAGTTCTACTATGGTTTGCATAACTACAAGTGTAATCCAATGGATTATAGCTGTCAATACACGAAATTCGAGATAAATCCTAAAAACCTTGGCCGTATACAGCTATAACGAATGTCTCCTTTGTATGGTTTTGTTCGCTTTTAGTAATATATCACCAAGGTCGGTTTTGTGGTGTACGGGTCGATTGAGGTAGAAACCTTGAATGTCGTTTATGTAAAACAGACCTAATTTTCAAAGAAAACATTAAGATCACTCAGGATTCTAGGCGTATTCCCTTAACCATTACCAGCGCAACGAATACCCCACGTTCAGAATTATCGCATCCAGGTCAGGCGTTTCTTCTATCACAGGCACATCACCATCATCAAATGACTGCGTCATGAACTCACCCCGTACTGATAGCTCACTGTTTGCGCCTAAGGCATAACCATATTTCAGACCTACCGTACTGGTGGTCATTTTCATTAATCTCGAGTCACTACTGACTTCACTCACTAACACGTTACCACTGGCATCCACATCGCTACCCTGTATTAGATTATGTCGATAAAAATCTGCCTGATCCTGCATGTAATAGCGCAAGTGAGGTTGCAAATAACTACGGCCCATTTCATAACGGTATTTAAAATCAAAGGTGTTCGATGTAATACCCCAATCATCCCAAAAATAACGATAAGAGAAATGTATAACATCTTCTGAAAGATGATGCGCTGTTCTAAATAACCAGCTGTTTCGTTGTCGTGAGTCAGGCCTATTCTCATAGACATAGGGCAACGCATCTGCGTTTACATTGAGCAACGCAGAGTTATCAGGAAGACCAGTAATCGGGTCAACGACGGTCACGATTTTAAAAGGATCAGATAAATAACCGTCAGACATACCGTATGAATAATTTAATTCGATTAGTGTCTTTCGGTTAATTACCTGTGTCACACCAAAAATAAAATCAGTAATTGTTTTTGAGTCACTGCCACCTTCACGATTAGTATCGCTCGGTTCTCGCATTGGACTCAGCGCAATAGGAATTTCGCCTTCTGGCGACAAAGTATCATTGTTAAACGCCACGCCGGCAGACAAGGTTGTATTTTTATTGTTTAAGTCTTTAAAGTAAGTACCACTCACACCCAGTGATAAGTAGTCATATTCTTTTGACGCGTTAAAACCAATCTTAACTCTTGATAAACGGTTAATCGGCAACGTCCAGTCCGCACCAATAGCAACACGTGTATCTCTAAAGCTGTCATCAAGAGGATTATCGCCAGGTTGAACGGTATAACTTTTGTTACCTGATGGCGTGGTAAAAGTTTGCACAACAGAAGAAGGGTGCGCTCCATTTGGCGTCGCGCCGGTCAATACATCTATCACCAGCCTGAGATCAACACGCTCACGCTCACCCTCGTCCCCAATATTTTTTCCTGCATAGATAGCAGGCTCAAATGCAGACACACGACCATCACCTTCGCTGTAATACAGAAAGGCGGTGTCTATATCCCAGTCTTCTGATTCCGATGCATTTACTGCAATAACTGGTACCTGCAATAGCGCACATGACGCAATACCCAGCTTCTTTGTTATTTTATTTAGTTGCATCCGCAGCCTCCACCACCTACACCTTGGCCACCACTAGATGCTTCTTTACTAAAATAGATATGCTCGTCGTAAAAATTATCAAAAAAATCTGGGACTGGCCGCATTGAATCCTTGGCAAGCAGGTCGCGTTCCCAGGGTTCGACACCCATTGAACTACAACCAGCAGCAGTAACTATAAACACCAAAACTAAATATCTCACTACTGCCACCTATTTATTTTTTAATAATGACTGAATTGCTAATTCGAGCTGCTGTTTATCTTTATCGCGAAAACCGATATGTGAAGCATGCACTTTTCCATTACGGCCAATCAGATAGCTGCTTGGCATGCCTTGCAACTTATAACTAGATGCACTTGTGCCGCTCTCATCAAATGCTACTTTGAAATTCACGTCCATCGCTTTAAGAAATTCATCGGCCAGCCTCCTGTCTTTATCCAGGTTAACCGCAATAACTTCGAACCCCTGATCAGCGTAGCTTTGTTTTATGTCGCGCATCCAAGGAAAGGATTTACGGCATGGCACACACCAAGACGCCCTAAAATCCATCAGGCTACACTTGAATTATCTCAGCCAGAAAAAGGCAGCGGACTAAAAGTTATCGTTACTTTTACACAGCACTAAACAGTAGCTATAAACAGCAACACTGACTAATTTATACACATTATTGCAAGGCAATAAGCTCATCGAACTCAGAATTTGGCACCGCTTTACTGATTAAAAATCCTTGTATCGTGTCGCAGCCTAACTCTGTTAATAAATCTAAAGCAGATTGATTTTCCACACCTTCTGCAACCACAGTCAGACCAAGGTTGTGTGCCAGCTCGATAGTAGAGCGCACAACTGCTTCATCGTCTTTGTTATCAACCAAATCTTTGATAAAAGTCTGATCTATCTTTAATTCGCTGACTGGCAAACGGCGAATACGGCTCAATGAAGAATAACCCGTACCGTAATCATCGATGGACAACACAACACCTAAAGAACAAACATGATCAAGAACTTCTGCAAGCCGATCAAATTCCGACAAGAATAAATTTTCGGTGATTTCAAACGTTAATAACTCACCATCAGTTTCATCTTTTATAATTTTATCAATATTTTCTTTGAACTCGGGATGCATTAATGTCTGCGGAGATAAATTAACCGCTATACGCAATACACTGCTTCCGCTTTTCCATTGTCTCGCTTGCGCCAGTGCAGTTTCTATCGCCCAATAAGTGTATTCATCAATCATACCATTCTGCTCTAACACTCGAATAAAGATATTAGGCGGAACATTACCGCGCTTCTTGTTAGACCATCGACCCAATGCCTCGGCGGCAACGATCTGACCTGTTTCAGCACTTACTTTAGGCTGGTAGTGCAATTTAAATTGTTTCTCTTCTAACGCTTTGCGCACATCAGAGACCATCGCCAGATGACCTTGTGCCAGATAATCATTTCCTGAGTCGTAGACACATACTTTTACATTACTGCTTTTTGCTTCATACATCGCAATGTCTGCATGACTTAACAGACTACTGATATTAGTGCCATGTTCAGGGTAAACAGCAACACCGATACTTGCACTCACAACAATATTATTCGCTTCAATCGCAAACGCCTGTTTTAAACACTCTATGAATGAATCAGCACGCTTTTTAGCTTTCTCTAACGTGTGATTAGGTAGAATGATAATAAATTCATCACCGCCAAGGCGCGCCAATGTTTCGTTGTTTTTAACCTCACTATCGAAACGCCGCGCAATTTTATTTAATAACCTGTCACCGTTATCATGTCCCAGGGCATCATTTATACCTTTAAAACTATCAATATCAATCAGCAAAACACCAATATTTTTTTCTTTACGAGACGCTTCTTTAATATCGCGAGAAAGACGGTCATGAAATAAAGAACGATTGGGCAGCGAAGTAACAGAGTCATAAAGCGAAAGATACTCCAGTTCTTTACTGCTTTCGATGAGTTGCTTATTCAGATTTTCCAGTTTGAAACGGTAGTCTTCATTTAACTCATGAGAGACTTCCATACATTTGACCGCCATCGCATTTTCTATAGCAACAGAAACGATACTGGCAAACAGCTGTAACAGGTTCAGGTCTTTTTTATTAAAACTTTCGCCATTCAATTTATTTAAACCAGCAATTCCACCCAAAAACTGTTTTCTGCCTTGCAGCGGTACCAGAATCATGTTGCTGGCTTCTTTTTCCCAGCGATTTTTTTCTTCATCACTAAGCTCGTTCATCATGCCCTGCCACCAGGGCTTTTTGTGCTTCCAGACCCAGCCGCAGACACCAAATTCAAGCGGTAACGATTCACCTATGATTTCATTAGCGTTCTCACCGGAACCACCCCGGTACGTATAGGTTTCACCGTTATCGTCTAATAATGGAATTAACAAAGTTTCAGCGTTAACCAACTCACGGGCGCGATTGGCGACTATCTGAAAGACCTTTTCTATATCGAGCTCACTGCCAATTTCTGCGAATGATTGCTGCAACAACTCAATCTCAGTCTCTTTTTCCTGAAGACTGCGGCTAAGATCAACCACATTTACTTTTTTATTCGATCCCATAAATATTTGGACTAATTCCACCTAAAATCAACGAGTTATATAAAATACTAACGTGAAGTATAGTCTATAAATATGTAAACTAGTGGGGCATAATCCACAAATGGCAGAATTTTTATGCCACTCTTGTCAAGAGTGGCGGAACATTAATAGCAATCCAAGCTTTGCTTCAGAGTAAAATAGTCGGCCTCAAATAATCAGCCACGATCCATCGACTACAAATTGCAGCCTTAAGATCTGTGTCTGTTTTTAAGCTTTACGTACTGCTGCGCCGAATATTTCAAAAAGGCCTTTTCCTTATTCGTTAACTCCCTTACTTTTTTAACTGGGCTACCCAGCCACATATAACCACCTTCTAACACCTTGTTTGGCGGCACCAGACTACCCGCACCCACCATTGCACCTGATTGAATAACCGAGCCATCCAGTACTACTGAACCCATACCAATCAAACATAAATCCTCGACTGTACAGGCATGCAATACCACGTTATGCCCGACAGTGACATCATTACCCACACTGAGTTTGAAACCGCCCGGTGCATATTCGCTGTCATGGGTGACATGCAATATGCTGCCATCTTGTATATTCGTGCGTTTGCCGATAACGATTGAGTGAATATCGCCACGAACAGAACAACAGGGCCAAATCGAACTGTCCTCACCAATCTGTACATTACCGGTAACCACTGCACTGTCATCAACAAAAGCAGTACCATCTATCTGTGGCGTAAATTCTTCAAAAGAACGTATATTCGTCATTATTTAACTCTTTAGACAGTTTAGGTTTATGGGTTTAGGTTTATGGGTTTAGGCTTATGTATTTAGATCGTAAATGAGATTTATCAAACAGCTCCTATCAAAAACTATACCACTGATTGAAAATTCGATAATAGAAATATTTAGATAACAGAATCAGGTAAAATTGCCTGGATGGATACGTCAAAAATCACAACAATTATTACTTCCTTTATCTGCTCACTACGGGTAAAAACGAAAGTATTTCTGGATAACAGTAAGATCATATTAAATAACCTGATCGACTTCGTTGTCCCTCAGATAAAACTGGCCTTAGATACTTTTAAATTAATCATTATCTTTCTGATTAAACAGACAGATAATCTAATCAACACTATAGCAACACACCCTTTACTTGATAAATTAGAAAACACATATAACAAGGTCAGACTTCAGCTAAGCCAAAACTTTAATAAACAAAAATTATTATTTCAGCAGACTGTCTTTTACAAAAAATCTGTTTTCTACGCTCAGTTAACACGCCTGGACAAACCCATAGGCATTCTATTGCTGCTATGGCCGACATTAATCGCCTTATGGATTGCGGCTGAAGGCTGGCCTGATCCATTGGTATTATTTGTTTTTGTTATGGGGGTTATCTTAATGCGTTCAGCGGGCTGCGCAATAAATGATTATGCCGACCGTGAAATAGACGGCAAAGTTAAACGTACTAAACAACGCCCTTTGGCATCAGGAAAAATTACAGCAAAAGAAGCATTGATTATTTTTGCATCGCTAAGCACACTTGCGTTCATACTCGTATTATTCATGAACACGCTCACCATCATCATGTCGCTTGTCGGTGTATTACTTGCCATCAGTTATCCGTTCATGAAACGCTACCATTATTTACCACAGGTACATCTCGGCGCAGCCTTTGGCTGGTCAGCCCCGATGGCTTACGCCGCACAAGCAAACGAAGTTAACGCTATCACCTGGTTAATATTTCTTTCCACTATATTATGGGCAACCGCTTACGACACTATGTATGCCATGGTTGACTATGACGATGATATAAAAATTGGCGTTAAATCCACAGCCATCTTATTTGGTAATCAGGACAAATTGATTATCGGCGCGATACAGGCTCTACTTTTATTAAACCTGATACTCATCGGTCACCGGGCAGAGTTAAGTGGTTTTTATTACACAGGTGTAGCGGGCGCTACTCTGTTTTCCATCTATCAACAGTATCTAATAAAAGACAGAAAACGCGAATTATGCTTCCAGGCTTTTCTAAACAATAATTATTTTGGTATGGTTTTATTTATCGGCGTATTTCTGGACTACCAGTTTGCCGATGTAATCTAAAGTTTAGATTCAAAGGAGTTTCATTTACATAGCTTTACATACATATGCCAACTTGATACTCAAAACTATCCTTTAATCGGTGCACGCGCGATACTCAGCACACCTACACACTCAACACCATTCCCCTTCAACAATTTAGCAAGCTCGTTGACAGTTGAGCCCGTAGTAACAACATCATCAATAATAAGAACGTGTCCGCACTGAATATCATTAACCAGTGTAAATGCATTTTTAATATTTTTAGACCTTTGCTTTGCATCTAGCCCAGTCTGTGGCGGCGTCTTACGTTGCCGTATAACCGCATTATATTCGATGGGTATTTTTTTCTTTTTACTAAGAACACGCGCAATCTCTATCGACTGATTAAAGCCTCGTTTTCTTAATCTTGATGAATGCAACGGAACAGGCAACAAACAATCAGGTAAATCTCTGTTAAATATCTCTTCTGAGTTCACAGCCGATAGAAAAATTTCACCAATACTTCTGGCATAGGTAATTTTTTCTGAAAACTTTAACTGATGCACCAAACCGATAACGTCATCTTCATAACGAAAAACACTGTACGCATAATCAAAAGCCGGTGGTTTTGTTATGCAACGACCACAGATTGAGCCCTTACTCGTCCCTTCCGCCAACGGCAGTGCACAACGAGTACAGCATATGGTATTAAATGGCTGAGATTCAAAACAATCTACACATAACTCGATCGACTGCCCAACGTCAGGCGAGCTAACTGTTTGATTACATAGAATACAGCGTGACGGGAATAGATTATCTAATAATCGTTCTGCAAGTTCCATATGCGATACATCTCCATGTTGCTACACTTCCTTGTAGTGTAAGATATGCCTCATTATAACGTCCAAACAAAGAAAACCAAGAGCCATGTCTGAAATACGCAACAACTGGTCAAAACAAGAAATATCAGCCTTATTTGAACTGCCCTTCAGCGATCTGTTATTCCAGGCACAATCCATTCATCGTGAAAGCTTCGACCCGAATCAGGTTCAAGTCAGCACCCTCCTAAGCATCAAAACCGGTGCCTGCCCGGAAGACTGTGGTTACTGCTCGCAGAGTTCAAAGAATGACGCCGAAGTCGAACGCGAACGGCTGTTACCACTGGATGAAGTTATGGAACAAGCGACAGTAGCCAAAGATAACGGCGCCAGTCGATTCTGCATGGGCGCAGCATGGCGCAACCCGACTGACAAAAATCTCGATAAAGTCATCGATATGATCATCGCTGTTAAAGGTATCGGCCTTGAGACCTGTGTAACTTTAGGCATGTTAACTCACGATCAGAGCCAACGACTTAAAGAAGCCGGTCTTGATTATTACAATCACAATATCGATACCTCACCAGAGTATTATGGTGACGTAATTACTACCCGCACATTCGATGACCGATTAGACACCCTGCAACATGTAAGAGACGCAGGCATCAATGTCTGTAGCGGCGGCATCGTTGGCATGGGCGAGAAACAGACTGACCGCGTTTCATTCCTGCAGCAGTTAGCAAACTTACCAAAACATCCAGAAAGCGTTCCGATCAACATGCTGGTACAAGTTGAAGGCACTCCGCTGCACGGCGTCGAAGAGATTGAACCGCTGCAATTTATCCGTACTATCGCAGTTGCCAGAATCATCATGCCTGAGTCTGTAGTACGGCTATCAGCAGGGCGAACTGAGATGTCCGATGAAACCCAAGCACTGTGTTTTCTTGCCGGCGCAAACTCTATCTTCTACGGTGATAGGTTACTGACCACTGATAACCCGGACGAAAATCACGATCAGCAGCTATTTAAAAAGCTCGGTATCAACAAAAAACATGTGTTTTCATCCGAGCAGATAAAAGATACTGCCTGCGCTTAGAAATCGCTAACACTGCCCCTTGAAAAACCTCAATTTAAAACTTAATAGGGCGCTCAAGGAAAGAAAAAAACAAAACCGTTACCGCACCCGTCGAATAACAAAAGGTCCACAACAGATCGAAATGAAAGTTGATGATAGAGATGTCATCAGTTTTTGCAGCAACGACTACCTCGGTCTTGCTAATCACCCACAGATTAAACAAGCAACAATAAAGGCCATTAATGACTTTGGTGTCGGCAGCGGCTCCGCACATTTAGTCAATGGTCACTCCATAGTTCATCATCAGCTCGAAGAAGAACTTGCAGAATTTTCCGGTTACCCGCGTGCATTATTATTTTCCACCGGTTACATGGCTAATCTTGGCCTATGCCAGGCGTTAACAGCTAAGGGTGACTACATCTTTGAAGATAAACTAAACCACGCATCGTTAATCGATGGTGGCTTAATCAGTGGCGCAAAAATGCAGCGCTACCTGCATAACGATGTATCTAGCCTCAAACAAAAATTTGATAAGACCCATAAAGACAATAATCAGGATACAAACAAACTGGTTTTAACCGATGGCGTTTTCAGCATGGACGGTGACATCGCCAACCTGCCAAAACTATCAACACTATGCAAAAAGAATAACAGCTGGTTGATGGTCGATGACGCACATGGCTTTGGCACTTTAGGTGAAACCGGTAAAGGCTGCTTGCAGCATTTTTCTTTAGGCCAGAAAGACGTGCCTATTTATATGGCAACACTCGGTAAGGCAATTGGCACAGCGGGTGCATTTATCGCTGGCAGTGATGAACTCATCGAAACCATTATCCAGCAAGCACGCACCTACATATACACCACTGCCATGCCAGCAGCGATTGCAGAAGCGACACGTTATAGTCTTAATATTATTCAGAACGAATCACGGCATCTTAATAATCTAAACAACAATATCGCTTACTTCAAAAGTTGCTGCACTGAATTAGAGTTACCGATAGAAAATAGTGAAACAGCAATACAACCCATGATTATCGGTGATGATAAGGCAGCACTGCAGATAAGCCAGGATTTATTCGAATCAGGATTTCTGGTAACAGCGATACGCCCACCAACTGTACCGGAAGGCACATCACGTTTACGGATTACGCTTTCTGCAAAACATACACATGATCATATTGATCAACTAATTAACGCACTAAGAGAGTTAACTTCTCAATAGTCTGCTTTCATAAACGGCCATTGACTCACTCGTGGCAAGCATTAGAAAGCCTGCCAAAGGTGACATTTAGCACAGGTTAAATCTCAAGTCATCGAATCTAGATATAACATATATTTCTACGAGGAAACTCTGATGTCTCAGGATTTCCTCGTAGCTAGAAGTATTATTTTTTTGCTAACATGCTTTCTTTAACAGCTGTTGCATATACTTGCGCCATCTTACGGCCATGCTCTTCAAATAGTGCATTATGCTCTGTTGGATCCACAATGCCAGTCACTATCACGCCTTGCTCATCGGTGGTAGCAAACCACTCGCGTATATTCATCACCGGGCCGGAACGTGATATCAGTGTAGCGTTAAATGCCGAACCGGTTGATGCTGCACCAGATCCGCCTACACATGCTTCACAGGAAAATGAAAACCCAGGATCATTGACCACTAGAACGGCATCCACTTTTAAAGCTTCGATAGCTTGCTTGATGTAATCACTTTCACCGGCTTTATTAGTTAGTGCAGTATCACCGGACCAGTCAGCCACAAGACCATATTGATTCATATTTTTAGGCGCAACACCTACAAAACTCTTGCTACCGCTCATGCTGCCTAAAAAGCTGAGTGCCTGCCCCATCATGCCTTCATCAGCCTGTTTTTGGGAGGCACTGACAGGTTTATATAATGCAGTAAACTTTGCATTAGAAACCACAGCAGAGTAAGGCATCACATCAAAAGACAGGCCTTGTTTTTGCAGTGCAGCAGTAAATGTTTTAACGGCTGCATCTGCAGCTTTATTGCCGTTTTTTCCTATCGCAGTTTCAGCCAGTGCCGCTAAAACACCGGTCGAATTTTCACGCGGATTATCTCTGTACGTGATTTGCTCGGGTACGGTATACATGATGACTGCAACGTTTTTAATTTTCCTGACTTCTTCAACATTAACGGTGTTTTTACCGAAACTGCATGCTGCAAGAAATACAGGCAGTGATAAGGCGATATACAATTTAATTTTATTCATGAATAATTTCCTTTGTTTTTAAAAGTAATGCGTTCTGCGTTTTTTTATATTTATCAAAAAGTCTGTTGCCGGTTACTTATTTCAAAATATACTTAAGTCAAATCTGGTAATTGTTGTGCTTTATCAATATTGTCATTCCGGTAAATAAAAACATCCATTAATTAAAAAACTTATTGAAGGTAACAAAGGGATTAATCTTTATCCTGCTCAATTCCGTTGAATAATGTGCCAATGAATTACACTTTTATGTATTCCAAATAAAATTGATTTTCCAGAAACGGGAAGTCTTAGCGTCCGTGTATGCAGAGGAAAATATGGTGTAGGTCTTTGATACCTACACCATATTCTTTTTAGAGAAAAGCACTGTAGATTATTGTAATCGCTAAGGCTCCACGGTCAAAGCTACACCGCCAAATCCAACCACAACCCAGTTAGCAGCTGTTGTATCCCATAGCAAACTGTATAACGGGTTCGTGGTACCTGAAACCTGTTTTGTCCAGCTTACGCCATCGGTGCTGGTGAGCATGATTCCATTTGAACCTATTGCAAGATATCCACCCGTACCGTCATAACCGATATCAGTCATATTGCCTGTACCTGCTGACACATACGTCCAGTTAACAAGGTCTACAGAGTAAGCAATGCTTGCTTCATTTGCTATGGTTCCTGCTACCAGATATTTCGTACCATCATGAATAATTTTATCAACACGTTGGAAGGTTGATGAAACTGGAGTCCAGTTAAGGATTGTATCTGTTATATCTGCTTTCATGGAGAAAACAGGTCCTAGCAATGAATTTTTACCTGTGATGAAGTAGGTTCCATTAGCAAAATGAATACCATTTGGCTGTGTATTCACGGTCAGTGGAGAACTTAGAGTCTTACAGTAAGTGGGTGTTACAGGCCAGGTAACACCATCAGTACTTATGGAGTGCAGGCATTGGGTTGTTGCGCCTGTGCTCGCAGGATTTCGCCCTATGGCAATATAGTCTGTTCCATTATGAACAATACCGCTGAATTGTACATAAGTAGTCGTTGCAACTACGCCATCACCATCTCCTGCTGCTGGTGCATTTGACCATGTTGAGCCATCGCTACTATTACATGCCGCAGTATAGGTGCCTAAGATTGTAGTACCATTAGGCCCCTTGACACCACCAATGGTCGTCCATTTACCTTCGGCATAAATAATTTCTACTAAGCCCAATGATCCTCCGCGACAATAAAATGCATCGTCCCCAGAATCTGAAACACTGCCCCAGCTAACACCGCCATCAGTACTATGTAATATAAAATTTGAACTTGAAACAGCTATAATTTCTGCACCATTGCTGGCAAGACTTGTTATATCTTTTGTAATGGTAGAGTTTCTAGTGGTGGTAGTGACTGGAGCACCGAAAGTGTACGTAACAGTTTCTGATGCAGCATTACCGGCAACATCTGTTGCGCTAATAGATAAGGTAACATCACCAACTCCAGGTGCGCCCGTTAGAGGAATATCATAAACATTCCCGGAAACCAGTACGGGTGTTCCTAGCACCAGCCCACCTATGCCAGCGCCACTTAAGACGTACTTTGCAGAATCTAATGCATCTGACATAGCTTCGGAGAACTCTACACGGACTTTGCTCAGTTCCAGTATCGCAAGATTACTTTCTGCAGGGTTAACATAACTCAAAACGGGCGCCGTTTGGTCCACCGTCCAGTGCACCTGACTGCTTACGTTGTTGCCAGCCAAATCCGTTACCATTGGGAAACCACTTACCAGTGAAATATCTTTGAAAACTGGATCTTCTACCAGATTACCGCTCATGGTTAGCACGTAAACATTACTACCTGGGGGTGTGTTAGCGATACTTGCAATGGCCAGTGTTCCCTTAGAATTTCCAGTTAAGTTGTATGAAGCAATATTGTCTGCATTCAGCACGGGTTCTGAATAAGTCACCGTAACTGTAGATAAAGAGCTTAAGACTGTCAGATCTACAGGATCCCATGTGCGTGTAGGAACAACCGGATCAATGGATATTGTGATTGTATTGTTTCCAGCCAGGGCATTACCTGCAGGGTCAGCAATATTACTGATAGTCAATATCAACGAGCCATCTAATGCCACACCACTCAGACTTATAGTTGACTGGATTGTTGTAGTAGCCGTTACACTGCTGATCGCCAGTGGAGTTGCACCGCCCACCGCCGTTCCAGAAAGAGCATAGTTAGCCATCAGATCTTTACCATTAACCACTTCACTGTAATTAACGGTTATAGATGACGGCGCAGCATTTTGTAACACACCATCTGCCGGAACAGTTGTAGATATTTGAGGTGCTGTCACATCAAAGGTGTAGTTAATATTCGTGCCTGCCAGTGTATTGCCGACCAGGTCCGTTATACCACTGATATCAATATCTAAA
>JAUVDN010000019.1 GCA_030595325.1 Gammaproteobacteria bacterium
GCGTAATAAATAGAACCACCTGTCCTTCGTCGGTATAAGTTATACAGTTCCCTATAATATTTATTAATATATGCTCGAAAGCAGATTCATCACTAATGATAATATCGGGACACCGTGATAAGCAGACTGATTTTAATGCAATGCCTTTCTTTTTTGCTTGTGAATGAAACGTTGAGAACACACGTGATACGGTTTCTTTAAAATTAAAAACGTTACTTTTAACTGTACAATCAATGCGCAGTTTAGAATAACTCAGGACCTGCTCAATCATGCGATGAAGTGTTTTTGCAGATAGGCCAAGCTCATCGACAATTCGCCGTTGGTTGTTATCAAGCATCGTCGAACTCAATACATCTGTTAATGCCATAACACCATTAAGCGGGTTTCTAAGTTCATGTGTTAATACAGAGAGTTGCTCGGAGGTGCTTACTAAGCTGTCGTCTTTGTCGCTTGAGTCATTGGCAGATTCAAACTGCAGTGATATATTTAACGCTATACCGAGTCGATTACACAAATACTGCATGTTGTTAATCAGGACGTTATCAATATCACTTCCTTTTTCATCGGTTAGCAGCATTCCGCCAATCGTTTCCTTTTTTGTATTGATCGGTATTACAATACTGTTTGATTCATTAACATCAAAATTAAAGAAACTTGATGGTGCAGGGTTAACAGGTTTTGATTCTTCAATGACTTTAGTAAACGTAATGCAGGAGTCAAACGGAACAGAGACGCCAACAAGATTGTCTGTATTATGACCAAGGGCCGAAACGATCTCGATGTGATTTGTCGATGTTGTTAGCCCAAGGACACAATGATATGAAGGCAGTAACTGTTTTATCGATTTTTCAAAACAGTTTACTATTTCGCCTTTAGAAAGTATGCCGGTGAATTTATCCGCGAGAGCGATAACATCCAGATTGTCGGGTAATATATTCATATCCATGATTGGCGTAAAATTGCTTAATATTTATAGCATGGTTTTTAAAACACGGAACTATACCATTAGCTATATAAGAGAAGTCTTATATATAGTAATGTTAATATATAAGTGACTGATTGTATTACTATATCCGTGTTATATTGTAATTTTAAATAAAAGGAAACGGCATGAAATTATTATTATTTGCATTATCTTTGTTTTTCAGCGCGTCTGTTTACTCAAATGTTGAAACCTTAATTATTGATACCGGTCCCGGTCATGCCAGCGTTACCCGCTTTCCTAATGGGGATATTATGGTTTTTGATACCGGTCATTGGAGTTATCAGTCAATTGTCATGGAAAAGTTTGCTGCGTTCATTGGTGACGCGGATATTGATTTATTGATTACCTCGCACAGTGATGCAGATCATTTAGCAACCACCGATGAGTTGTTAAATAATTACCAGGTTCACCGGGTAATAAGACCAGGAAAGGTTAGAGACACCGCCACCTGGCGTAGTCATAACGATGCCATTGTCTCAGCAGGACAAAGCGGTTTAACTCACGATATTAACTTAATCAATACAAATTTACCGATAGGCACCGTCTTTAATTTTGGTGGTGCAAGCGTGACTTACCTGAGTGGTTTCCATGAACCACCGGTTGAGTGGAATTTAGAACACAGTGAATTTTTGAATGCGGGCAGTATTGTTGTTCGTGTGTTATATAACGGGCATTCCATATTATTTACCGGTGATGCAGTTGGACGCGAAGAGGGCAGTGCGGCGGATGCCCCGGCTATTGCAACGGAGCGTTTACTCATTGATAACGCAGTGCATCGCCCGGTCCAGTCAGATATTCTGATCGTGCCACATCATGGCAGTGATGATGCAAGCTCTACAGAATTTATTAAAGCGGTCGCGCCGCGCTGGGTTATATTCCCTGCAGGTCATAAATACCACCATCCAGTAGCTGTTACTGCAAAGCGTTTTACAGATTTAGGTTATAACGAAGACTGTATGTTGCGTACTGATCTCGGTGATAACGAAGGTGGTAAAGAGTGGAGCCATGGTGCGACGGGTACAGGCGATAAAGCCAATGACGATCATATAAGCATAGTATTACAAGACACCGGTGATCCGATTGTACGATATGTCGGTGGTGCCGCAGTTAATTGTCCAGCTGTTTTGTCTGTTGGCGTTGTACAACCGACAGCTGATAATGTCATTATAAAAAAATCCCGCAGTGGGATATGTCACACACCTGCATCCAGCTGGTACAGCCGTACTAAAAACTTTGATGCGTTTACTGACCTGGCAAGTTGTTTAGCCAGTGGCGGAAGGCTTCCTAATTAAATGAGACAATAATAAAAGCTTTGTTAGTTTATGATGATTTCTGAAGAAGACTTTTAAAACTTACACGATGATAAATGTGCTGCTTAGTAATCACGACTAAATACGTTTTTATTTGGCACCCAAGTAATGGTACAACCCCAGTGACGGGGAAATCGGTTTTGAATGGTCCACTCTGGTTGATGCTCGTGGTAGACGGTCTTCTTCATCTTCAAGTGCGACATTCATCTCAGTGCGCAAGCCGTTGTGTTTAACTGCCACGCTGTTTTTATCAAACGGAAAGAAGATCGGCATATAAGCACTTACCTGGTCGGGACGTTCTTCTTGTCGCGCTCGATCTTTGTAAATGATGTTGCAGCGCACGTGTTTGGTTAGCTGTTGGTATTGGGCAACTGGTGTTTTCTCGTTAAGTGCATGGAGTTTGTCGACCGCTTCTTTATTGTGCCAGGTGGTGGCCACTTTAATGGCTTTATCGCGGGTTAATTTGCGTACGACGTGAGATCCGCGTGACACGGTAAACCCTAAACGTAAGGGTTGCTCATCAAGAACCACAATTTTACGGGTGGATTGTTTGATATGCAGGCGAGCGATTTTAGCTGCCGCCAGGGTCTCGCGAATGATCGGGGCCCGCTGTAGCTGCTCTAACACGTCGTCGGTGGCTTGTTCAATTTCGCGATCGGCTTTGAGGTTGTTTTTTTCGGCAAACTCTTTTAATGCTTTGATGGCATCTTTGAGCGTTTGTTTGGCTTTGTTGGCCAGCGCGACTTTTTCCAACGTGTGTTCACTGGCCGCCACAAAACCAAAGCGAGTTTCAGCATGACGCCCATCATTGCCATAATCTTTTTTTCCGTAGGTAATCAGCTGCAAAATTCGCACCGCCCGGCCTTCATGCGACAGTTTTGTATCATCTTCACTGGCCTGTACCCAACAGGGAATACCAGCAGCAGCATCTTCTAACAGGGCATCACCGAGCAGGACCAGCGTTTCGACTAATGACCGGTATGCCTCAAAAATGGCAAAGCGGTGTGCAGCAAATGCCGTACTGTTTCGCACAACCTCTTGTTCGTTTTGTTTTTCTTTTGATAGCCTCATAGGTATATTTATACATGTATCCTAATAGATAATCAAGTTATTAGATAACCTTTATGCCTGTGATAATAAGTCGATTAAAAAATCCATTTAAAAAGCGAAAAATTAATGGTTGTATTTTAAATACGTTTGGTTGTACTCACATTATTAGAAGATACATGTATAAATATAACTATATATTTGTTATTGTGTTTATAGCCCAGTCACAGCACAACCACCATCGCGAGTTTTTATGCAATAATTTTATTACTTTCGACCAAATCAATAATACGGCTTTGCTCACATAACGCTAATTCACCGTCATACACCACAATGCTGCGTTCTGAGTTTTTAAACTTACTGTTTGAAAGCCAGTTATTAGAACCGTAAACAACATAAGCGCCATCTCTAATCAATATTTTTTCATGATTAGCAAACTCACCAATAACTAATTGGCCGGAATACCTTTGCATAAGCGCTGTCAGTGCCGCAATCGCCCCTTTAGATGCATCAAAACGTTCATGTTTGCCCTTTGAGTTCTGCCAGCCATAACCAATGTAGACGGACACGCCACGCTTTAAACTAGCTTCTAGTTCTTTTAAAAAATTCTTATTGACCACGTAATGCGTAATCCAACCAGATAAAATCACCAAACTAATTTGTGCTTCAGTAACCGCTTCATGCAGAAACTTCTTATGTCCCGCCCCTTGTAAGACTGTTTTTTGAGATTCAGGTACGGCTTGGGCAAGCAACTGCACCTGTTCTGGGCGATCAATCAGATAACTCTCAAGCTCATTAATTTTATTGTATTGTGATGTGAATTTTTCCAGCAGAAACCAACCGCCCCAAACCACACCGAGCTGAATAACAACCAATGGCGTGTGATGCACCATCGCCAACGTCCACAGCGTCCAAAAAAGACACAGCCAAACCGTAAACTCTCGCTTGATGAAATGCACAACCAGGAGACTGCCGATAATTACTAGCTGGTAGAAAATAACACTCATATTCTTTCCTATGACTTGTTTTATATACAGTGTAGCACTTGCACAATTCTCAAAGTCGGTAAACTAAATAAGTAAACGGATAATGATATGGCAGCAACACAACCTGATGAATCTTTTGCCCCCGGGCGACTAAAAACCTTTGGTATTACCAAGGCGTTTCACCTGCCACTGTTGCTTCCTAAAAGTTGGGATGACCTCACGTTAATCGCAAGAGACTTTACAGCCCTGCGTCCTGGTGAGTTACGTATCTGTATTGCGGGTATCAGCACGGCAGACCCAAAGACCTTTACCACAAACCAAAAAGCGGTTCGAATGAAAGGTTTTATACGCGATGCTAATGGCGTTGAAATCAGTGTCAATTCGTTTGGGAATACCCGAGAACTTCAGCAAGCATTAAAGCTGGGCAGTAAGGTTGTGTTACTGGCGAAAGTAGAAATGTTTGATAACCGTCTGCAATTAAACAACCCAGAGCTAGTCGATGAACAATGGCAAGGGCAATTGCGTCCACGTTATTCTGGCAAACCCGGTTATTTAAACGCAGCAACCGTGCGCGATAAAATCAACGAACAATTAATCGAACAGATCCCACACACTGCCCATTATCTACGTGAGCATTACCTGCATAGTGATGAGACATCACTGTTGGCCGCCCTTAACAGTGTTCATACCAATCTTGAGAAAGTATTGTACCTGGCGCATCGCCCGCGCAACGTTGATGAAGGATTAAAAGCACAACAGCTGTTAGATCGATTAGCCGCTCATCACATGCTGCATCAATCAAAAATCGAAACACAAAATATCACACCGTTAATAAACGTGCCGCAAAGTCGCCTTCCAAAAAGACTGCTTAATATTCCATTTACATTAACGCAGGAACAGTTAACGGTCGTTAATGAAATCCTAAGTGACATGAATAGTAATAAACCCATGCAACGAGCGTTATTGGGTGACGTTGGTACCGGAAAAACTTGTTGCTATGCGTTAGCTGCCGCTTGCGCCAGTGATAGTGGCGGCCATGTGGCAATTATCTTGCCTAGCGCCACACTAGCCAGGCAGATCTTTGATGATTTTAAAGGCTGGTTTAAGGATATTGATATTAAATTTATAAGCGCACAAAGCGATCACCGTAATCAACCGTCTAACAGCGACAAAGGCGCTATCCATATTGGAACAACCGCCTTGTTATTTAATAATCCAACGATTTATTCACTGGTGATTTCAGATGAGGAGCATAAATTTGGTGCACAATAACGCCAACATCTAGTCGCCAGTGGTGCGCATGCTTTATCGGCAACAGCAACCTGCGTACCGAGGACACAAGCACTGGTTGAGTTTGGTTTTGTAAATGTATCAACATTAAAGAAATCACATGTTATTAAAAACATTACAACGCGTCTTCGCACCGGTGAAGAAAAAAGAGATGTTTTTAATTCGGTAAAAAAGACCGTCGCTAAAGGTGATCGCGTATTAATTATTTATCCAAAAATTGACGGTAGTGAGAATGAGCGCAACTCTGTCAGTAATGCGAAAAAACTTTGGGAAAAAGCATTTCCTAACCGGGTGCGCATGGTGCATTCACGTATGGAAGATAATGAAAAGCGATGTGCGATTGAAGCATTAAGCAAAGGTGAAGCAGATATTTTAGTGGCAACCACTGCCGTCGAAGTAGGCGTTAATATTTTACGACTTACACAGGCCATTGTTGTCGATGCGGAAAAGTTTGGACTGGTTTCATTGCATCAGATCCGCGGCCGTGTCGCCAGGCAGGGCGGGGAGGGTCAATTTGATTTGTTGTTTAATCCAACAGCGACAACCAATGTCACTGAACGCCTGAACGTCCTAGTTGAACACAGCAGCGGCTTTGAGATTGCTAAACGTGACCTGCAGTTGCGTGGAGGCGGTAACCTGGCAACCGACTCAAACCAGCAATCGGGTCAAAGCGATAGTTTCTTACTGGGACGTAGTATTTCGCACGACGATTTAGAATACGTTATGGCCACTATCTGCTAATCAAAACAGTCCCCAATTTCCTCTCGTAAAGTATCCGTAAAAGAGAAAAGCACTTTGTTTATAAATATTACAGAACTGCAATTAAGCGAGTTCGTAATATGAGGGAACATACATGTATGTGGACATTACAGAATAGCTTCATAATTGACCCGACACTTTTCTACTACGATAAGTGGATTAAAGATACTAAAAGCAGACATACATGCTTTTCAGTTTTACTTCCGAGTACAATCATTAGCAGCCAATGCCTATCCCGTGACATCTTTTAAAAGCTGAAGATCATTATTTATTGGATTGTTAACACGTCGGCTCACGGGATAAACATCAAATAATTCTGATGATGCAGGTTTCAGTAACTCTTCAAGTTTCTCTGTATCCTCGTTCATAGGATCAAGCCAGAAAGAAAATGTCTCTGCGGGAAGTATTGCAGGCATTCTTTCATGCACAGGTTTTATTATTTTATTTGCATCCGTCGTTATAATTGACGTTGAATAAATGCTTTCACCGGTTTCTTTAGATTCCCAGTTATCCCATAGGCCTGCAAGCGCCATTGGTTCATCTGAGGTCAGTTTTATATAGTAGGGCTGTTTTCCATCTTCTGTTTGTTTCCATTCATAGAATCCATCTGCAACTATAATACAACGATGTCTCTTAAAAGGTGTGCGGTAGGCAGGCTTTTGTTTCAATGACTCATGACGAGCATTGATCATACTGAATCTTTTGTCGGGTCCATTTGACCAAAAGGGTATTAGCCCCCAATGAAACCAGGTTAAATGCCTCGTTTGATCATTCTCAGCCACAACTGCCAAGATACTATCACTTGGTGTGATATTGTAATCCAATTCATTTTCATCAATGCCCTCTGCCTCAAAATACTCAGCATATTCCTGAATGGTTTTAGTACGAGTAAAACGACCACACATATTGGTTGATTATCCTGATGATTGTTATAACGAGGGTATATGTTTAAAGCTACCTAAAGCAATTTGATATTGCAATAACTGCTGCACATTAACGTGGAAAATGTCATTGAGAGGCTATCTAGAAAATGACTGCTCCCAACACATAGGCGACCTTGGCGTCATTTTTTAGGTCGTGGAAATCTCTGCAAAAGCAGACCTTCACAATTAACCTATTAATTCATCGATATTTCATTATTCTTAATAGGTTCCCATCACCAAAATGGAGAACTGCCATGTTATATATAACGCACGATAAACCACACCACATCCCCTGGAATAAAGGAAAACTCACTGGGCAGAAACCACCGCTAAAGCTTAATGAAGTTTGGGCTATCCGTATTCGATTACAAATAGCCAATAAAATACGTGACCTTGCACTCTTTAATCTTGCTCTTGATAGCAAGTTACGTAGCTGTGATTTGGTTAAACTAAAAGTCAGTGATGTCGCACATGGAACACACATAGCAAAGCGCAGCACGGTTATGCAAATGAAGACCAAGAAACCCGTTCAGTTTGAAATTACTAAACACACGCGTGATTCTCTTTCTGTACTAATAAAGAGTCAAAATCTGTCAGGTACCGACTATTTGTTTAAGAGCCGATTTCATAAATCTGATCATATAACGACTCGACAATATGCCCGACTGTTAAAAACTTGGCTTGTGGAAATTGGCTTAGATCCTTACGAGTACGCAACACACTCTATCCGGCGAACGAAAGTCTCTATGATCTACCAAAAAACCAAAAACATCAGAGCTATTCAACTGTTACTAGGACACAGTAATTTAGAGAGTACGGTTCGGTATCTTGGAGTTGAACTCGATGATGCGCTTGATGTCGCTGAAAATACTGAAATATAACAAGCATGAAGGAAAGCGCCTATTATTAGATAGGCGCTTTCCAGCACCGCTAGTAATTAACATTACCTAGTGCCTTTCTCTGGATGAGTAATAAATCACCCGCATTTAGTACGCCGTTAGGTGTCGGTATTCCTCCAACTAACGGTGCAACATCACCTCGCAGCTGTTGCTCAGGTGTGAGCACCAGGCTTCCGAGTACGGCCCTCTGCGCAAGAAGAATATCGACAATGTTAACGATACCGTCACCATTAATATCGCCATTAGGCTGCATGTTGGAATTCTGGTAATCCAGATAGGTGAAGATACCATCACTTGGTAGTAAGTCACGACTATCCGCTATTGTCGGATTAGTCCCAAGTATCGCTTCAACACTATCGGGGATACCATCATTATCGGTATCTACGAGAGTAACAGTTGGTAATGTTGTGGCCACTATTGCAGCGACTAACGTATCGCCTTGCCAGCTACCATTAATCGATTGTGTGCTGACCATAAAATCTTGCGCTGAAGCGAGTGTTGCGTCGCCGGGCCTTATTTTTGCAATTATGCTGTACGCTAACGCGGTTTCCAGTGCGGTGCTCGTTCCATTATCACCAAACCCACCATCAATATTTAATCTTTGCGATATTAGCCAGTCCAAACCAGCATTGATAATATCGATAAATTGGTAAACTGTTCCGCAATTAATGCTTGGCGATATATCATTAAACGCAGACATTTCAAGTAAGTTATAAACAGTAGGTACTAATGCGCCAGGCGAAGCGGGAACTGAAGCCCCGCTGGGACCAGGGAAATAAGACCAGCTGCCAGCAACACTCACATCACCTGTTTTTTGCGTAGCGATAATTGCGCACATTGCGCTAGACAGCTCGGTTATATTCGCATTAAACAAAGCGGTATCTTTTCTGATGGCACTACTCGCTAAAGGCGTATCTGGATACGAGATAGAATAGCGGTCATATGCCCCCCAAGTAAATGTGTTATTGCGCCAGCTTATTAATGTCGTTAATTTATCCGAAACATCCATGCCAGCATTTGCCATAGCGACTATTTGCCTGGAAAGAGAATCGACGCTTTGTGGTTCTGAATTAGCCAGCCACGCAAGGCCTCGCGCGTAAACCTGGCTATTAACGCCTGCATTGTTTAACGCATCTAATGCGATAGATGTTGTTTGTATTCCTGACCCTTCAACACCTTGCCAACTACCGTCGAATTGTTGATTAGTAATTAACCATGCTAGAGAATTATCACGCATTGTATCGATTTCTGCTTGAGTGGCGGCCTGTATGATTGGTGCACAAAAAAGCAAACCCATCATGCTCAGGCATACAAACACCTTGCGAATAAATCTCAAATCAGTACATCTACAGACATATTTCCATTGTGTCATTTTTCACCTTAATACTATTGTTTTTCGCCAATACAGAAAAATCATTTTAACTTTATATTTAATATTGCAAATCATACTCAGATGGTGACTTGATATTTGTTGTTAGCCGAATACCCTTATCCATTTTACTCTTTGCACTTTTACCAACATAGAAAGACTTAATTTTAATAAACCGTTTCTTAAACTCCGTCAATAAAGTTTTATATAATTCTGTTGACCATTCACTATCACTTACGGTGCCTACTTGACCATCGATTATGCATTCAAATTTACCAAAAATACCGCCCGGTTTAAACACTACACTCTCAGGATCTGACAGCTGATCAAGAAAATATTTTATATCACCTTTGCGCTGCTCCGCTTGTCGTGTCTTAGGTTCTTTAATAGGGTCAATCAATAAATAGCTTTTTCCTTTAACATGATCACCAAATTCAGCAAGAGAAATATTTTTTATACTTGCAACAGACTTATAAGCACATAGAGCTTTATCTTTTATATTGTCAGTTCTGATAAATTGAAAAGAAAATTTAGAAGCGACAGCTTCAAAAACTTCTACTAAATCTTCTTCAACCGCAAAAAATGAAAATTGATTTTTAGGCATTGCCTTACTCGTATATCTACAAAGAATCTAGTTTTTCTTTTAGCGCAATAACTGGCCTCTCGAACCTCTGACCTGCATCGATCAATGCTACTAATACTGTTCTCTCAAAAATTAATTTCAACTCATTAATAGAAGCATCTATCAACTTATTAGTATCAATCTCTATTGAAAGTGGGAGATCACCAAATTTTTTATTTATTGATTGATAATCTGGTTTTTCATCGTCTTTCAAACCATACCGTATGGCAATGGTCACCCACGAAAAAGGAGCGCCATCCAGAAAATTTGAATGAATAATGATTTTCTCAATATCATCACGCACCCAGTCCAAAGCAGTGCCCCACAGCGGTTTTAATCTCTGCTTCGTAAGTGAAACTTCTAGCAATCCAAGTTTTCGATCATGAGGTGGTTTAGCTACAGTATTCATCGGTTTGTCTTATTCCCTGGTAAAGTATCTTGACCATATCTTTGACGGAATCGCTCAATCAGTCTAGTTTCGTACTCACGTGCAGACCTTTTATCTGGAAATGTCTTTCTAATATCAGTACTATAACGATCACCAGTTTGCCTAGTTAACTTTCTAGCTTGTTGCTCAGCCCTTATAGATGCTCCGTCACCCACGCGAGTTCCTTGAGCACTTTCTCCTATCTTGTAATTTCCATTTGGACCTTTAACTCGATAGACATGAGTTTCACCAACGTAATCCAAAGAGTTCTTATGCGGTACTTTTTTTGTGACATTAGATGCGGCTTTAAATAATTTATTACCTGGTATCAGACTCGCAGCAACAGCACCAAAACTTGCATCAGGCTCAAAAGCTGTTGATATTGCATCCAGTGGCGTAACAAATGTTCTTATGACAGTATCTAGTGGACGACCTAACCCTGGTTCTTGCGGTAATGCCAAACTTTGTGTGCCAGAACTAAATGAACCTCCAGCATTTCCAAAGTTAAATGATTGTTGCGTACTCGTGCCATAATAACTTGTCCTCTGCGTCAAACTATTCGCAAAGGCATTATTAAACACTGAGGTACCACGTGGATCAGTGTAATTAACCGGATTATTGATGGCATAGGCATAACGGTTAATGCCATCGATATAGCCTTTAGGATCACGCTGGGTAAAGCGACCAATGGTTGGGTCATAATAACGTGCGCGATAATACATCAGCCCTGTGTTATCAAACTCTCTACCAGTAAAACTGTATTGCGGAATAGTGCCAAAGCCAGCAATAACACTGCCCCAGGCGTTATAAAACACGCTGCCAAATACACCGCCTGCCATGTTGGTATTGCTTACGATGGAACCTAAAGCGTCCGAGTGGTAGTAACGTGATATTCCACCGGCATCTGTTCTTATTAATGGGTCATCCCATTGCGGGCCGTGGGTAAATATTTGGGTGGCTGCCGTCCAGTCCGTATTATATTGTGCGGCAATATCAGGGCCATCATAAACATAACGTGCAGTGGTCGTACCTACTGTTTTTTCTATGCGATTGCCTTGCGGGTCATACTGGTAGGTTTCTGTTGGCAAACCTGTTTTATCTGCTTGCGACAAGCGGTTGAGTGCATCATAGGCGAGTACCAGTGAGGTAGCGCCTTCTGTTTTATTGGTTATGTTACCGTTATTGTCGTAGCCAAAGCTGGTTAGCAATGCGCCATTGTTGTCTGTTTGTCGGATTTCTATTAGTTTCTTGGGATCAACGGCATCATAGATGTAAGCTTTAACGCTGTTATCACTGGCAGTTACACTAGTACGATTACCCCAGTAATCATAGCTATAACCTTCAATCAAGGCGTTTGCTGCATTGATGTTTTTAGTGGCGATTAGCCGATTGAGCTTGTCGTATTCAAAGCGGGTGTTATTGGCTGACCCGGTAATTTGTTGCAACAAGGTATCGCGATTACCGTGGCCATCGTAGGTGTAAATATGCTGGCTAACCAGACCACCGTTAGCGGCACGATTAAGCACCTGCGACACACTATTGTCCGTGTTGTAACTAATGCGTGTATCAACGCCGTTGCTAAACCATTTTTCAACCAGACGTCCGGCGGGGTCATAATTGAAACTAACCAAGTCACCGCTGGCTGCCCAGATATCACTTAACCGACCGACAGGGTCATAGAGATAATCGATTTCATTGCCTTCACTGTCGGTCGTGGCTGTGAGTAAACCGCCGGGCGAGTATTCGTAGAAGAGAAATTTCCCTGCACGGCTATCGGTTACTTTAATTAAACGATGCGCAGCATCGTATAAATAACTGTAGGTGACTTCAGGACTAATGACATTGGTGGTTTGCCCTAAATCGTTATAGTTGTAGTCAGTAATGTGTGGTGCAGGGTCGCCTGCCTGTGCATAAACGGTTTGCACGTCTAGCAGCCCACCATAGAGATAGGTGCTAACAGTTATATGTGCATTTGGATCGGTTACTTTGGTTACATTGCTGTATAGATCGTACTCATAACTCCAGCTTTTACCAGCAGCATCTGCTTGTGTCAGCACACGTCCAAGGTCATCATAAGTGAGCGTTTCTTCGACACCGACAACATCACTAGCTGGATTTGTGCCAGAGCTATCTGTATAACCTGCCAACATCTGAGTCTGGTTACCCAATGTGTCATATTGGTATTTTGTCACCTGCCTAATCTGGCCGAGAACTGGATCACTAATAACAGGGCCGATGATACGTACTGGTCTGTTCAGTGCATCATATTCGCTTAAAGTCACCCGAAGATCAGTGCCTGTTGGATCGGCCGCAGCCACACTAATCACGTTACCATTTAAATCGTAATCAAACTCACTGTAGCGGTCTAACGCATCATACTGGCGTTTTAATCGACCATCTTTTGCGCTGTCGTAGTATTCAAAACGGGTCAGGCTGCCATTAGGGTCAGCGATTGTTCTGACGCGTCCAGAAATATCTAGCCCCCGACTAACAGCATGACCTTCTTCATCGTATGCGGAGATAACTTGATTATTTGCATCGTAGTTAAAGGCAACGTTATAACCATCTGGGTTGGTGACATTAGTAACATTACCCGAAGCATCGTACTGGAAATAACTGGTGAACCCACCGGCATTCGTGCTTTGTTCTGCACGGTCTGATAAATCATATATCGCACTCGTCTGATCGATAATGGTCGGTGTGCCATAGACATTGCTCACTAATTTCTGAAGTTTAGCATTACCGTTTTCATCGAATTCAATATCACGCAGTTTACCGTTGGCATCAGTGCTTTTTATTATGCGATCAACATCATCATAACCATAGGTGACGGGATACCAGTTTTCATCGATGCCACTTGTTAATCTGCCAAGTGCATCATAAATCAGGTTGGCTGTGTCACATTCTGTTGCACGATTAATGATGGTATCGCCATCACGATCACCGCAGCGTGTGATGGTAGTTGGGTGCAATCCATTGGCATTATTAACGGCATCGATGTAATCGTATTCAATGGTGGGGCCAACCAGAGTGGTAAAATTGCGGACTTGTTTGATAACAAGCGGGTTACCAAAACTATCATAGTTAGTGGTTAACCAGGACAGTACCTCATTAGGTGTGAGTGATGGATCATAGGCCGCAGGGTCTACGCTCGCGCCAAAGCCTTTCTTAAGTTTTATTACTTCGGTTCGATTACCGAAGGTGTCATACTTATAAAGCGTGTAGTTATCATTTGGATCTTTGGCCTTTCCTGGCTGGTGGAAGGTATTAAAATAACTGTTTATTAAAGTACCACCGGATGGATTTGTGGTGGTAGTGACATTGCCCGAGTTGTCATACGCATAAGCGGTATCATAGCCCATCGGGTCGTTCTGCCCCGTGCGATTATAGGGATACAACGTATCGTAGGTATAGGCTATTTCTCCGCCACCTTCTTTTACTACCTTAGTTGGATTCCCCTTCTCATCAAAGAAATGTTTTCTGACAAAACCTCGCTCATTTACCGTGGTCGCTTCACGACGATAGACATTGTAAGTGAACGTTATGCTTTCACCACTGGTATTCGTGTGACGAAACACTTTTCCATTAGTGTAATAGTCAAAGCTCATGCCGTTACCGCGCGGCAAGGTATAACTTTCCATAAAGTGCGTCAGATTATTATGAATCTCTGCGCCATAATAGGTGTACTTTACCGGTTGAATTGTTCCGGCAACCGCTAAAGGGTTATGGAACTCTATCAGGTCATTATTAACATCATACTTATATTCATAACGCCGACTGCTCCAGTCAGTGATTGAATCAATTTGGTTGCTGGCATTGTAGGCAAATTGTAAGTAGCGGCCATAGTCATCGGTCACCCGGTCAAGATTATTACCGATATAGGCCAAGGTTAATGTATTGTTGTTTCGGTCACTGATACTTTCAAGCTTGGCTTGTTGCCCCACCGTTCCTGCCACGCTGGCAAACGTATAAGTAGTGCCATTTTTCTCTCTTAAAGTATATTTGCCATTGGCCAGTCGGTTAACCTGAAAGTAGAAACCCTCTGGGGCGGAAAATGATGCGCCGGTCGTCACACCGCCAGCACCACCACTGACGGTAATAAATTTACGTGCTGCTGTTCCGTCCACCCAGGTAACAGATGACGTTAACCCATCAGTATCACTTGCAGTAGCAGTATTACCAAAGTCATCATCTTTAAATTCGAGATAATGATTAAAACTGTGTGTCCAGCCATAACCCAGCGGTGTACTTTGTGCGTTGTCATCATTTGATAACATACTGTTATAAGTGCGCTCAAACACAATCGGCAAACCACGCCCTTCTATCGAAATATCCTTTTCTGTGTGGTACATATTACCGGTCACCATATTGACCGGGTCACCACCGATGGTGCTGTATTTGTTGCTACCAAAATTGATGGCAGACGATAAAATAGAGGGCGCTTTATTGATAATAGTAGGTGTCTGTAAGGTTAGCGGGATATCCCAACCTGTAGACAATGGTGCCAGTGGGTCGAACCATTTGCTAATGGGGTCATTAACAGTATAGCCACCTGCATAGGGGCCGATAGCAAACGTTGCTTGGGCAGCACCGCCAGTACTACCTTTTGCTCTTATGTAAACCTGACCAATCCACAGTCCCACATCATCGTAATCTATCAGACTACGTGGCATTGTCACCGTAGCATCACCAGTAACAAGACCACTAATTGTATTTACCGTATCAGTAGAGTAATTTAGGCTGCTATCAGCATTGGAAGTCAACTTAGCTAGCTGCGCAGCTTTGTTAGCAGTTGTTATCTCAAGGACCTCTATGCCTTTATCATTGGCAAATTGGATACCACGTACAGAGCTAACTGCATCCATTCGTGCATTCTCTTGCCATATGTATGACTCATATGCTGAGGAACTATAACCTGTCAGTAAAAACGATTTAAAATCACCAATGCCTGTTTCAAGATTTGCACTTTTACTAATACCACCTTTCACATCGATCAAAAAGCCGCCCGTGTTAACTGCATAAGGCAAATCAAATAAGTAAGAGGTTGTTTTACGGCTGGACGTTACCCCTATATGGTTTCCACTTAACCCTGTTTCACCATGCAATCGCCCAATATCCACACCTGAATCGGTTATATAACGCATGTATTTAAGGCCAACTAAATCTAGATAACGCCCAAGGATGTTATCTTTGCTAGCGGCGGCATCAGGGTTGGCTTGACTACGAACCGCTTGCAATAACTGATTCGCTTTTGTCTCAAGCAATTTATCTGATGCCTGAAAACCGTAGGCTTGAAGTGCATGGTATTCAAATGAAGAAATGCTACTGTATGGTGTATTGTTAATAATTTCAGGGTTACCCGCAGCCGTACCGATTAAATCATCCAGCCTAACTGTCATGTCTAAGGTATTGCTTGGCGTCATTTCTTCGTCAGTCGGTTTTAAACCCGGCCAGGGATCGGCTGTTGGATCACCTGTCCATGTCAATGGGAATCCATTAACAACAACTGTATGTTCAACTGGCTCATAAAACCAATCTGCAAAGTATATGGCGCATCGTGCAGCATTTGTGGCATTAGCAATATTTTGGGTCACACCATCTAAACGAATACGGGCTTTATAGTCACTTCGGCAATATATATCACCGCCAAGTGCTTGCGTTAGCGTTAAAAAACTCACGCCTACAGCTGTGTGTAGTGCGTCATTAGCTGCTTGCCAAGCTAAATATTCTGTCCGCGCTGCATTCTCAACAGTCGCATTTGCCTGATAATATGAATCATGCGTAATACGCTTCAAGATGACGTCAGACATATTAAGGGTAAGATCACCTTTATTATGTGTATTAATATGTTGCAAATAATCATAGTCCGTTGGCTCATCATTGGATTTAAGATTGATCTTAAACGTATAACGATGCCCAGCATTTACACTTGCCGCCTCAGCACTACTTGTTCCTCCCCATGCTAAATAGCCCTGAATCTGATAGGGCAAAGAGGCAGGGAGAATGTCAATTTTTAATGGCTTGTTACTTCCTGAATAAGGGACATCTTCAATCGTATTATTATTAAAACGGGGCGGCTGTGTTTTTATGTAGTCATCAACCTGATCATGAAAGTATTCATTGGGTAAATCAAAGCTGCGTGTTGCCATGTAAGTGGCATAGTCAAAATCAACATTCAGCTGAATCCCCTGTTGGTAGGTTTTATTTTTAAAACTTGCATCCAGCGGTATCCAGCGATGTCCTGAGTTATCCATGCTCATGCCGCGATAATTATTATAGGGTATGCAGGCTTCTACCCACACATGAGTAAAGGTTACTGTCGTACCACTGACAGTTGCAGGCACACCACCCAGGCTAAGAATCTTTTTAGCCGCAGCAGGCGTTTTCACCCCAAGCCAGTCAAGCAATCGTTGGTCATCTACGAATTTAGCTGTGCCTTTTACATAGCGACTGGGTATGTTTGAGGCACGCAATAATGCTATTAACAAAGAAGCGTGGTCCGTTGCATTGCCTGCACCACTAATCAATGTGCCTTGTGAGCCTTTAAGCGAACCATAGTAAGGTTCAAACTCAATATTATTGGTAACATAAGATAGAATTTTTGCTGGAGAATAATTTAATTCCTGAGCAAGAGCGGATATTTCTGTAGAAAGTTTAACCTCAGTGTTTTCAGCCAAATCATTAGCATTATAACTACACGTTGAAGCTTCGAGCGGTGTAATTGGTGCTTCAGCCAAATACAAAACTTCATTAGAAGCGAAAACATTATTCGGGGATAAAGGTGATTGAGTATAAGCCGGTAACGGTGCCTCTTTAGAATTTTCTTTTATGTCTTTTGGTATGGCCTGTCGAAAATTTGGTTCTGAATTTTTTATCGGTGGCGTTCGTCTCGGCGCAGGTTTTTTGGCACCTGTAAAAAATGAAAAGGCTTTGCCATTAACAAAAACTTTTGTGGGTTTATCACTTGCTTTTACTATTGATTCGCCCGACTTAATTTTAAGAAATAACTTCTTTACTTTTTTAATATTGCCTGTATTGCCCGGATCATCTTCTACAGATTTTAATGCCCTTACAACATGATCAAACCTTGTAATCAGTACCCTTTTATATGTATCAGTTTGTACTGAATAGACATCATTGATGATGTCTTTTTGCAATTCTTCGTAACTTTGAATAACACCATTCAATAATTTTGCTTTTATTCTGGCAGCACCGTCGTTCTTTTCGCTTTCAATCTCGTTCAGCAAAGTGAGCGTCTGAATAACCTGTTTTTGAAATAATGTTGTTACTGGATCACTTTGAGAAAAACCATAATCAGAAACGATGGTGTTAATTACCTCATCCGCTATCGGTGCAACATCGACATGCTTGGAATCTGCTGCTAAAACGGAAGCACTAATCAAAAAAAGTGCTGCAAAAAAAGTGGGGGGTATTTTGAAGAAATTATCCATTTATATTTCTCAACTTAAGGACATTATTTTAAAATCAATAGGAGAGTACTTGATCACCTGCAATTGATACCAAGGATCAAAGAGACCGTATCTATTTTTATATAAACTACAGACAATGACACACACTGCTTCCATCAGGGAAATTCAGACTACAATAAATGCTATTGACATGCAAATAAACGTATTCAGATAATAAAACAGCACCATTGAACGACTAATCTCCTGTCTTCACAAAGCCTTATCAATGTATTTTAGACTTAGTGTAATATTTAATAAATAATCCATAGCAGATAGCTTTTGATTCTTTATCACATCGGCAAGTGATTCACGGGGCTGTTTGGTGATTTCAAACCGAACGGGTCTCTTAGTCTTCATTTGTATAACCGTGCTGCGTTTTGCTATGCGTAATCCATGCGCAACATCGCTAACTTTAATTTTAACCGGGTCACAGCTTCGCAATTTACTATCAAGAGCAAGGTTAAACAGGGCAAGGTCGCCGAGTTGAAAGGTTTCTGCCGGCAAACCTAAAGAAAAATGCAGTCGCAAGCAATAAGGCGCTAAAGACTAATTTTTTATGCGGTTTTTCGTTCACTTTATTGTGTACATCCATATGCAAAAACAATCATATTATTGTGTTCATAAATCGATGAGGCCGGCAACACCCCTTTCTAATTGTATTGATGCAGTTACACCACTAATTGAATCACCATTCTCATCAAAAGCTTTTACTGCACTAATGATGCTTAAATCTGCAGTAGCAGCAAGGCCGCTCGTAATCGCCATATAAAACTTAAAATCTTGCACTTTCGAAACACTCGCATTTACGGTTGGAGTCATTATAACTTTATATAGGCCTCCAGTTTCCGACCAGTTTAAACTGACCGCTTCGCCTCTACCTTGTATTACGTAACCAACAAAGTCAGTAGCAGCTAGTTCTAATTCAATTGCACTTGGTACAGTCGCGCTATTAATTGTTACTATAAAGTGATCCACTCTTTCAAGCGTACTGAAATAGGTGCGATTCAGAACTATTCCAAAATCAGCTTTATAGTCATCTGGCACACCTCCATTTCCAATTATTTCTATCTGAGAAGTTGCAATATCACCAGCAGGATTTATAATTTCAACGGTAGTGATGCCTATAGGTAGGCTGGCAGGTACATCCATGAATACAGTTGATTGCCACCAGTCATTATCTTTCTCTGTATAGATATTATTAATCATATCACCATAAGTGCGTGAACCTGATGCAATATCAGACCCTGTCTGTTGAGATATAACAATGCTCGACAATGGATCAGGATATAAATTTAATATTGAGCGTATTGCTGGATCCCCAGGGTTATACACAATATCAGGGCCAACTTCAGGTATGAACCGAACAGTTACATTGTCACGTCTAAAGTCGTGCTTATAGCCGGCCCCTATCTGTACGGTTTCACCGGCCAAAACTCTATTTGGAATTGAGTGTGTGCCAGCACAGCCAGATAAAATGAATAAAAAAATAAAACATACGTAATATATAGATTCATTTATTTTCATAAATCACCTGATTTGCTCATTACAATTAGAAACACAGCAAGAATTAATGAGAATACGAGAGGCGTATTCATTGCATGCGTTTGTTGAATAGTGAAGAAGAATTGTGTACATATCCTATAGCGATTTCATCCCTTTATACTTAATTTACAGCTTAGAATAAATCTCAGTGAATTTAAGTTATAAAATTACAATACAGTATGATTTAATCAAAATCAAGCAGGAGAAATTAATGACGAGACAATAAGAATTTTCTAATTTGTTAAAATACCATCTGATTTACCAAAAAGAGGTGACAGTAAAATCTATAACAAACTCATGATTTAAGTCGCAGGTCGTGACTTTTCAATGTCTCCTTTATACGATTTTACTCACTTTTAGTACTTTCCCGCCAAGGTCAGTTATGTGGTGTTTTGGGAAGTTGGCCCAGGAACTTTGAATGACTTCTAATGAGCAATTGGGTCACAGCAACTACTAGGGCATATCTAAACCAAAACTTTAATATGTCAGCTCAGATCTTAGCTACTACAACTTACATGTTTGATAAAGTCATAAATAGAAGTATATCTATACAAATATGTTCCGTCATTGCGCATTTGCTGGGTTTGTTTTTAAAACATAATCTATCGTATGTTTAACATTTAAACACTTAAACATATTAAAGAGCATTTTTTTATCAATATAAACATTGGCTTACAGACTTAAAAACACCCCTATTTGGGGGTTAAAGTACCCGTATCTGGGAGTAAAAGCACCCTTATTTGGTATCAACTGTATCCTTTTTTGGTGGATATTTGTTAAAGCACCCCTATTTGGGGGGAGTTATCCACAGCCAACATTGCGTTAAATGTACCCCTATTTGGGAGAAAACAGCATAGAAATTCAAAAGATTGCAAAAAATGTAACCTTTTAAGCGTTTCTCGGCGGGTATTATCGGGTTTACTACGAACCAGAGCACGTAGGAGCACCTAAAAGTATCCATATTTGGGGAAAATACCGGAAAAACACATGGCACAAATACAAGAAAACCTGTTTAGCGATGAAAAAACGCCAATTCGCATCCTGAATAAACCCACTGGAACGGTGCATATCGCCAATAATTTCACCTTTGTTGAACGCAAACTGATTAATTGTTTAATTTGGCACGCCCAGCTGGACAGTAACCAGTTGATCAACAGTAAACGCACTATTCCGGTCACTGAAGTGTTTCGTAACTTAGGCCTCGCAAAATCCAACAACACCGCAATGCTCAAAGCTAGTTTACGTAACCTGGTATCAACCGTGATTGAATGGAATATTTATGACCAGGATAAAACGGCTGAGTGGGGTATCTGCACTTTTTTATCTGTCGCCAAAATATCAAAAGGCCAGTTAAATTACATACTCAATCCGGAAGTGGTTGATCAGATCCGCCAACCCAGATTATTTAGCCAGATTCGCCTGCTTATTCAGGCAAACTTTAAGTCCAAGTATTCACTTATCCTTTATGAATTCTTTTTAGATCATTTATGCCGCCTGAAAAGCTGCGCACTAAATCTTGATGAAGTACCGGTCGAACGACTCTACCAATTATGTGGCGTGTATGAGTCTTATAAAGACGGAGGCCGTTATCGAGTATTCAATCAAAAAATCCTGAAAAAAGCCTTAGATGAAATTAATACGAAATCAGATCTGTTTGTTGAAACGCAAAGTGTTCGCGATCGTCGACATATTGTTTCATTAAATATTCACATTCGACGTACAACCAAAACTACCATTGCGGCAATATCACAAGATGAATCCAGAAGACTGGATTTATTCCATCGACTCGCGAACTACGCTGTTGAATCCAGGGTTATTAATAGCCTATTTTGTAAATACGATCTAAAACATGTCAGCAATAATCTTGAATATGTTATTCAACGATCAAAAATAGATACGATTGATAATATGGCTTCTTACATCGTCGCTGCCATCAAGGGCAATTACGCTGGAGATAAAAACTACAAAATAATCGCCAGGAAAGGACAGGTCATCCCAATAAATAAAGAAACACCAAAATCAGATATCAGAGAACGTTTAAATGCTGCTCGTGATTTCTATGAAGGGCAACCAGTTGTTTGGCGCACAGAAGAGTTAGAAAAGTTTGAGCAAAGCCTTAAAGAAAACAGTAATTCTCTCTTAATTTCTCAATACAAAAAAAATGGTTTAGCCAGTTCAATTGTAGCCGCTAATTTTTATCAACGATTTTATAAGAATGTTAAGTAATATATTTAATTAATTTATAAATTAGACCACAGTAAATGACTACTATCCGGTTTTACCTATTGCTCCAAATACCTTCGGTGTTTGTTCTCTTGTTTCAATATAAGTAACTGCTTTTCAACAAGGGCGGTCTTACGTTTTAGGTCTGCAAGCTGTTCATTGATTAATTGCTTAGTTACAGGATTAACGTATGGTTTGCCTAAGTTTTCAATGGTAGGTGCTTGTACAGTTTCTAACTTTTTCATAATCTCATTCCATGTAAATTATAAAGAGTATGCCTGGGTAGTCTGCCTGAGTGCAGCAGCCTGACTATCAGTGTTGGTAAAACCTCACATCCAAGTCGATATGGTACGAATAATATGTGAAGACCTTATTAATTATTATCAGTAATAATAGATAACTGCTGTAGGAAACATCCTACATGCAAACGAAAATACTAATGTAATAAGCATGGTAGAAGTTACTCTACCAGGCTCAATTAATTATGTAATATGGACACTAACTACCGATCCTGAACCTATGGCTGACGGGCAAATAATGTTTTCAGAATTTGTAGACATTACCGCTCAGGCTCAAGAACTCCACAAGCCACAAGAATTCTCTATTATCCAATACTACAAAGACATATATACAAGCCGTTTAGTAATTGGTCTAGGTATCTTTGTGCTACTTGCTTGGCTTTTTGATCTTTAATACACCACCCAAAATAGTTATCTGGACTCTTAATTTTACTCTACTTATGCGGGATGCAATCCGTTTCAAGATCCTCAGGCATTTTTGTCGTTTCAATAATATGTGATTCTTCTAACGTTAACGCACCATGCAAACAGTATTTAGACCACGCTTTATTGGTTTTGTTTTCCTGTAATTTTGATCTTTCAATTGCATCAATGTCATCTGCAGCAGCCAGTGCCCGGAGTAGTGCTTCTTCATTAGGACTATTATCAGCCAACACTACTGGTAACGTATGAGCCATCTCAGAAATTAACTGAACATTTTTTTCTTTAGTTACAGCTGCAGCAGGCGTAACAGGCGTTACTGCTGCGACAGTCACCGGCAACCCAGCAGATTCGGTCACGATGACGTGACGATAACCATCTTCGTATTTCACCACGCTGTTATTGACTGCAACCCAGCCCATCGCAGGTTCAGCATCACGTAATTTTATCATAGCGGCCGGCGCAGGCTCTGGAATAATCTCCACATTGTCCGAGACCTGTTCTTGTGATGTTGACGCACAACCGATCAGTGAAACAAGCAAAGATATTGATAAAACAGTATTTAAGGATTTCATAAGCGGACTCATAGTAGTTTCAGTAAGCCTACCGAGTCCAATTAAGACACTAAAGACCGAAAGGTTATAAAAAATGGAATCTTTCGATACTTACTTTCCTGGTTGGACGTAATAACCTCACCACATGCTGAACTGGTTAAGAAATAAAAAACCACCTGAGATAGTGGTGGACATACTCAACGACATCCCGCGCTATCCGCCATTTGCCGAAGGATTGCCCTTTGCGACGTCAGGCCAATTAATGGCGACACAAAAAGATTTACTTAATACCTTACGCGCTACAATCGGTGTTGGACCAGATTTATATAACAAGCTGTATCTGCCTATAATTGAAAATTATGCAGCTTACGCGCATCTATTGCCTGCAAGTGAAGCGCATCATCATAGAGGAGCTGGTGGTTTATTTCGCCATGGTCTGGAGGTTGCCTGGCAAGCAAGCTTGATGTTTGCTGGCCGTGTTGTGCACGGAGAATTAACATCAGAGACCAGAAAGCGAATCGAGTCACGACTGCAACTAGCTGTATTTATTGCAGCACTGTGTCACGATGCGGGTAAATGCATGTTTGATCTTGCAGTCTCAAATCGTAGCGGGGACATCAATTGGGACCCGCATGAAACCTCACTGCTTGATTGGCTAAGTGAAAATCAGATGGAACGTTACTTCGTTCACTGGCAGGGTTTTAGAAAACACAGAGCACATGAGCATTTTTCAACGTTATTGATACAAAAGATAGTGCCTAATGACTCCTTTTCTTATATGCGTGCCGGGACCGAAGAAATCACATCCAGCCTTTTTGAGATCTTTTTAACAGACAACTATGGCTCACGCTACGCACCGTTAATACACGATATTGTATCAAAAGCCGATCAGTACAGTGTTGAGAGAGATCTAAAACAAGAGCGTTTCTCACCACAGGACGATGCTTTAGGTGTTCCAGTCGCACGCTATGTCATCGATGCTATACGTCGTCTTATTCAGACAAAAAAATGGCAGATCAATAAACCAGGTGCGCGTGTATGGGTGTCAGACGAAGGTACTTTTATTGTTTGGAACGCTGCCATCGATGAAATATTTGAAATACTGAATGAAGACAATGTCGCTGGTATTCCACACGATGCTGACAAGCTAGCTAAAATCTTAATAGAACGCGATCTTGCCAAGCTCTACATTGATGGAGAGGGTAAATCACAGCTTTACTGGCGTGTGACTCCATTGCTTGATAGACACGCCGCTTCAATTACATTCAATGGATTACGATTAAGCCACTTCTCGCTTATTTCAGATCAGCCAGCACCAACATTCGTTAAGTTAAAAGATTTTAACGAGAATGACACTATTGAAAACAATGAAATAACAAATATAGAATCTGTAGAACAAAAAATTAAAACAGCAGCCACCGTTACATCAATAAGTGCGGCTGATTTATTAAAACAAATAAATAATCCTAAGACGAGGAAGAACACACCCAGTAAAGAAAAATCGGCAACGCCAAAGATTGAGGCAGTGGTCGTGTGCGAAAATATAGAGACGCCAACGGAAGATCCGTCTTCGATGCTAGGCCCTACAGAGCCCGTTGTTAATGAAAGCGATACCGCTAAAAAGTACCCGCTTGTCGATATATTACTTAAGCAAGCCTACCGCGTAAATAAGATTCAACGTTACAAAGGCTGTATAGCACTTATCTTTCCTGAAGATTGCAAACTACCCAATAGGGAAACCGCTGACATCATGGAAGAGTTAACAATGCTTGATGTTTTACAGCCCAATCCAGATAACCCAATGCGTAAAGTTATCCAGACACAAATAAACAAATCAAAAACGAATGTAATCGTCTTCACACAAGACATCTCTGATCAATATCAACAGTTGAAGTCTTTGAAGCCATCAACACAACACAATAAAAAACCAGCGCAAACAAAAAACCCTGCAAATAACAATAATAAAGAAATAAGGAGGCCAGCAAACAATAAAGTAAATAACGAATGCAAAGCGTTTATACACTGGTTACAAAAACATGAAAATGACAGCGATATCAATATTGACAACGAGGGAATCACATTCGCACACCGAATAGTCACGATGCGCTACTGCAAAGAAACAGGGAAGCGCCTCGCACAACTTTCTAAGTCCATTGAAGCACACCCTGGTTTCACATTAGACAAGGATAAGGACAACACCATAAAAGCCATATTAAGGTGCAACGTAAATGGATAATAATTATGAAATGCTCTGGCGGCCAACCTTTGAAGCACATGCAGCTTTTGCCTGGTTAGGCGGCAGCATTGCAAGTGGCGCAATTGTATTTACCGCTGATTTACCATTAGGACCATTTTATTATATGGGTGGTTTTGCACTCTTGATGTCGATAGTTCGTGGTAGTAAAGCGGTTGTACACTGGCGCACAAAAAGGTCATTAAAAGGTTACGAGTTGTATTTCATGGAAGCGAAAAGATTCGTAAAACTTACCTCTAAAGACATGTCAAAAGTCTGGTTCGGTCGAGGTTTTGACTGGAAACAAACGCATGCACAACGCATGTATGAAATCAGTAAGCGTGACATTAAAGAGTTATCCTTTAATGAAAAGAGAAAGGAGATGGGCGCACCCTGGATACACGGGGTTGAGCCTAATGAGAAAAATGTTTTTGTGCCTAACAAACATTTAGAAGGACACACGATTATCTTTGGTACCACGGGTGCAGGCAAAACACGTGCGTTTGATTTGCTAATTACACAGGCCGTTTTAAGAGGTGAGCCTGTGGTCATTATAGATCCTAAAGGCGATAAAGATTTACGCCGTACAGCGCAACGAGCATGCCATCTTGCAGGTAGACCTGAAGCTTTTGTACATTTTCACCCAGCTTTTAAACGTTTTTCCTATTGTATTGACCCCTGTCACAACTGGAACAGGTCAACTGAGATTCCTAGCCGGTTAGCGACATTGATACCCAGTGAAACAGGCATGGATCCGTTTGTATCGTTTTCTTGGATGGTGCTTAATCACATCGCTAATGGCCTAATTATGGTTGAAGAACGCCCTACGTTGGTAAACCTTCGTCGTTATGTTGAAGGTGGACCAGAGTCATTGTTAATTCGTACATTAAAAGCACACTTTAATCTGGTGCATCCAAGCTGGACAGCCGATATAGAACTTTTGATGAAACGATTTAAGGGTGAAAGAGGGCCATCAAATGAAGTTAAAGCACTCATGGAGTTTTATTTACAATTCATTGAGAAAGAAAATCCATCGGATGCGGTTAGCGGATTAATGTCGATGTATAACCATGAACGCGATCACTTTTCAAAAATGGTTGCATCATTAATGCCTCTTCTTAATATGCTCACTTCAGGGGATCTGCGCGACTTGCTATCACCGGACATGGAAGCAAAGGAACAAACAAACCCAATCACTGACAGCATGCGAATGATTAACGAAAATCAGGTCGTCTATTTAGGCCTGGATAGTTTATCTGATGGCACAGTGGGTTCTGCTATCGGTTCTATTATTCTTGCTGATTTAACCGCTGTTGCCGGAGAGCGTTATAACAACGATAAAAATGGCCGAGTCAATATCTTTATTGATGAGGCCGCTGAGGTCGTTAATGATCCTATGATACAAATGATGAACAAGGGTAGGGGCGCTGGCTTTCAATTAACCGTTGCAACACAAAGCTTCCCGGATTTTGTCGCGCGCATGGGAAACGAAGATAAAGCCCGCAAAGTATTAGCCAATGCAAACAACCTTGTCTCGCTACGAATTAAAGACGGCACGACACAAGAGTTTGTAACAGAAACTTTTGGAAAAACCATTGTTCGACAAATTATGCAAACACAAAACACAAATGCCATATCGGGTGATCGTGACCCAACGAACTGGACGGGGGGTTACGGTGAACGTCTTATCGAGACAGAGATGGATTTGTTTCCTGCTGACTTATTAAGCTCACTACCAAACCTTGAATACATCGCTTCCGTTTCTGGCGGCCGCATTATTAAGGGCCGATTTCCAATATTAACTAGCGATATTAATCCAAGCCCAGAGGATATGCCCTGGGTGAAGAGTTACTTACATGACTAAACTTATTATAAAAAAACCACATCAAAATGATCTTGATGCTGAAGTTTTGCTGTCACGTGTCATTAATGCTGAGCAATGCGTTCCTGCAATGCGGCAAATGAACGTGTTATGGCCACACACAGAATCCATGTGTCGGCATCTTTGTGAATACATTACCCATGCAATTCCAGAGCCAGGAGGTGAAAAACCACTAATCAATCACTGTATGGCCAAAGCTCGCACTGTAATCGTTGATTCATTAACAAGATGGCGTGCAAAAGAAATTACTGATGTCGCTGTATTTAATGAATTAAAAACGGTATTGGTTGAAACAGCAGCCCTCGTCACTTACTGGAAGGTTTCATTAAACAATGATACGGATACAACATGGTCACCATTAAGTAATCAGTGCATGCTCGAATGGTGGGAAAAGAATCAGTCAGCATTATCAATTACGACAAATACTCAAAAAAACAACATCAACAAAAAAGAATTATTTCAGCGAATCGAATCACTGCTTATCAAGGATTTTGTCGAAGACCAGTTAAAAGTAAAAAAAGCATCAAGTCATTATGCCTAGATCACTCTTTATTATGTTACTGGTGTTGACGATCGAGGTCGTTGCCGTCGGCGTACTCACGCCCAATGACTGGCTTCATACTTCGATTATCGAAGAACGAGACAAGGTAAGCAACTGGTTAGGTGATGAGACAACCGATAATCTCGTGTTAAAAACCAACCGCTGGTATAAAGATATTTTCGTTGACACAGGCCTTGTGCACGCCAGTTATGGATTTATTCCAACGGAAGACGACCGAGAACACTCAGGTGGACTAGGCGAATTTGGCCGTTATGATATTTTCCCTGTTGCAAAAGAGCGTATAGATGTCTTGTGGGCAGCCATCTATCAATCAATACAGCGTATGTCATTATTTATTCTTTGGTCACCTTATATGTTGCCGCTTTTTATTCCTGCCGTTATCGATGGGCTTTCCGTGCGTCAAATTAAAAAGGTTTCCTATGGCTACGCAAGTCCTGTGCGATACCACACCGCCTATCATTTTATTGTGGTTCTTCTTGCTGCTATTCCATTTTATTTGGCTTTGCCTTTTGCTGTAACGCCACTCATAGTGCCTGTTTGGGCGGCGGCATTTTCCTTTTCAGTTATGTTAATGCTGACAAATCTACAAAAACAGATTTAAATTACCCTCTAATTTTAAAAGGTTACAAAAACAGGTCGTTTTCGGGACGTGCCACGTGAAAGACATTGATACAGTCTGTATCAATAATAAATTCATATTCGCGTAGTACGCCCAGAATTACCATGAAATTCATAAAAAAGATTGCCTCTCTCGTCATATTTTTAACATTAACTCTAACCGTTTACGGCAATGTATCTGCAGGGGAAGTTTCCTATCAAGCCGGGAATAATTGGAAACCTTACGGTATTACACATCATGGTAAGTGGAATCACACCGGGTTTAAATACAGAATTCCAAATCCGTTAAATTATCATTTGATGATAAGGAAAAACTCAGACAACACTATTAACTGCGTCATAACAATAGGAAACACAGAATGTTCAATCACTTATGCCGGGCGTTCAACTACCGGCGGCGCCGATTACTATAATCAAGTCAACTACGATTATACTTTATATCGATACACATTCATCTGGCAGCCTTTTGCCATTGAAACACACATAGAAAAAATTCTGAGCAGGCAGCCGACGCTCGTATCGGCCATAGTAAATGGTAACTACTCTGAAATAACGTTAAACATTACATCCGACACTAATTTAAACCCCGTAATGTACCCAACTGTCGGGTATGGACATCGGCTATTGGTGCTATCGACAGGTTGTGGCAATGCGAAGATTTTAGAAACCAAAGACGTTACCTATATGGGCGGATCTAATTGGCGGTTCAGGCACGATTTGAGCCAAATCCCTAATGTCGGTGGCACTTGCGATCTTGGCTGGTCTTACGACGACGAATATGATTGGTACTTAAATTCAACGCTACCGCAATATCAGCAAGATACTGTGAATCCTGTGATTTCATTTTTATATCGCAACAACGCAATGGTTAACTCACAAGCTGCACGCATCGCTAACATAAAAATTAGAGCAACAGACAATTTAGGAAGCCCTGGTCTCAGCGCTGTTCGAATTGAGGGCGTCACAGATCCTGCATACCTAAGTATCGTAATGGGTCAGCCTGCCGGTGGCGATGATTATACAATTACACCATCATCACCATTAACTGAAGGGCACACATACAGAATTGTGGCTTCTGCGGTAGACGGTGCCAGTAATATTGGTTCTGGCAGTATTTATTTTAAATACGATAATACTGCGCCAACGCTAACCGTTAAATATAAAGGCAACGTCTTTGCCTTTGGTTCTACCATCACAGCGCTAAGTGATTTATCCGTCGTTGTTAATGATGCTGTTGACTCTTCACCAACGTTTACGCCATCAAACATTATAACTGACGCTGGCGACCCAAACGTGATGCCAGGTTACTCATCTACCGGTAATATATATACCTATCAAAATCAAACGCTCCCTAGTGCTCCAGGCTATGAATATTCACAGCTACTAAAAGTTACAGATGCCGCAGGGTTAGACGCTTATACAACAGTGCGATTTATATTAGATGATAAACCTCCCGTCATTGGAATAAAACATCGCGGCACTGCCATGAGTAACGGTACGAATACAGCTCCTCCGTTAATGACCTTAAACATTTCAGACGAAACAGATCCAACGCCGACAATTAGCGCAATCAATATAAGAGGCATCACTAATCCTGCCTATAATACTAATTCAGTTGCTAATGAAACGGGGCCTGGCACAAAAACATACACATTCTCACCAGTCATGGTCATGACTGAAGGAAATAGTTATCGTTTGACCGTTAGTGCAACGGACAATGGTGGAAATGCAACCACGTTAGTTAGAACCTTCATTTATGATTCAAACAAACCGACAATTACCGTGACCTATGATGGCAATGCATTTGCTAATGGAACGCCTATTTCTGATTTAACAAAACTTACCGCCATCATTGGTGACAACGTTGATGCTTCACCTGTATTAACAACCACGGCAATTAATACAGGACCCAATTCCCCTGACGCGACACCCACTTTTGCACGTGCAGGTAATGTTTACACCTTTAATGACGTACCTGTTTCATATGACCCAGGGCAAACATTAACAATGACATTAACCGTTACTGATGATGCAGGGCGAACACAGGCGTACCCGATGTCATTTGTACTTGATAATGTTCCGCCAGTTGTTAGCGCCATTGCAAATAGCGTGCCTTTTGAAAACTTCAGCGCGGTAAGAAATGTTGGTGATGTGTCATTTACCATTACAGATGATACCGATCCAAACCCAACACTGGTGAAAGCACAAATAAAGTTAGCGGGTGGTGGCACGGTTCCACTAACAACAACTAATATCAATGGTACGTACATAATTGATGCCGCAAGTATCCTTGATTATAATGGCCATATTCTAGAACTAACGGTGTCTGATGGAACAGGTAATATTGGCGTTAAAAACATAACCTTTACAGCAGATACGACTCCTCCAGAAATAGTACTTAAAAAAGATGGCGAACTTTTTGTTGAAGGCGATGCTATTAGTTCAATTCTAGATGTTATTGCCGAGTTAACCGATGCATTATCAACAAATCCTTCATTGGTTACTGCTGATGTAACCGGTGGCGCATACAACATTGCACTTCCATTAACCATTAGCAATGCAACACCTAGAACGGGATTTGAATACACAATACTGCAACCGACAGAACCAGGCAGTGATTATTTATTAACACTTGTTGGTCGAGATAATTTAGGAAACACTTCGAGCAAAACATATGCCTTTGCTTATTCGCCACGTACAGTTAGGTTAACCTCAACACTGAATAATGATCTTAAGATGCCTGCTTTGGATCGTGCATTTACACGCTCTACTGGACATCAGGGCGTTTACTCTGAACCGCTAACATTTAGTGACAATACAGTAGTAGGTGGCGCTCATGATGTATACGCCTATTCAAACCCCTCATCTACTTTGCCCGTCATTATTAATGGCGTTGAAGTAAGACCCGGTGACAACGTTGTA
>JAUVDN010000091.1 GCA_030595325.1 Gammaproteobacteria bacterium
GGAGGTCACAGAGGAAAGCCTTATTATTGTTAAACGCGCCTGCGGCGCGGTTAACAATAAAAAACCTCTGTGACCTCCGTGTCCTCTGTGGTGAAAATTCTTTTGATTTTATTTTTTTCTGGAGGTCAGCTAATGGCCAAAAGCAGAACAAGCTGTTTTCAAGCAGAAGTCCGCGAGGTGTTTATCGGGACAAAAGGGACAGAATGTGGTAATTTTCCGCCTCATTTTGGCATTATTAGCCAGTACTATCTTAAGTAGAAACGTAAGTAGAAACGTAAGTACAAATGTAAGCACAACAAATCGGGAGTTTTCCATGTCAATCGAGGTTGATGAAGTTAAAAAAATTGCAAAACTAGCAGCGCTGAATGTCGATGATGCTGATTTGCAGTCATATGCCACCAATCTATCGAATATTCTTGATCTGGTTGCGCAGATGGACGCTGTTGATACTACTGGCGTTACGCCGATGTCACATCCCTTTGATGCGGTGCAGCGTTTACGTGAGGACAAGGTAACGGAAGTAGACCGTCGTGAAGCATTTCAGAAGATTGCGCCAAATACTGAAGATGGTCTGTATCTTGTTCCTAAAGTTATCGAATAAGGTCTGTCCTTAGTTTTAAAAACACAATATAAAAATCATCAAAGATACGTACAACCGAGCCACGCAATGAGCAATTATCATACAAAAACAGTCACTGAGCTATCAGCCATGTTACAGGCAGGGGAAGTAAGCAGTGTTGAGCTAACACGATATTTTCTTGATCGCATCAAAAATAGTGATGATAAATTAAATAGCTTTATTACTGTTTGTGAAGAACAGGCAATGGTACAGGCAAAAGAATCAGATGAAAAATTAAAAACCGGAAATGCGCCAGCGTTAACCGGTGTGCCGATTGCACATAAAGATATATTCTGTACCGATGGTGTTAAGACCAGCTGCGGATCTAAAATGCTGGATAGCTTTATCTCACCTTATGATGCAACCGTGGTTACAAATATGCGTAATGCCGGCGTGGTCATGTTGGGTAAAACCAATATGGACGAATTTGCTATGGGCTCTTCAAATGAGACCAGCTTTTATGGCGCAGTAAAAAACCCGTGGAATTTAAAAGCTGTGCCTGGTGGTTCATCAGGCGGTTCTGCCGCTGCTGTTGGTGCACGTCTAGCACCGGCATCAACCGGTACTGATACCGGTGGGTCGATCCGTCAGCCGGCTGCGTTTTGTGGTATCACCGGTTTGAAGCCTACTTACGGTCGTGTATCACGATTTGGCATGATTGCATTTGCATCCAGCCTGGATCAGGCGGGTCCCATGGGGCAGAGCGCCAGCGATTGTGCATTATTGTTAAACGCGATGGCGGGTTTTGATGATAAAGATTCAACCAGTATCGAAAAATCTGTACCTGACTATTCAGCAGATCTCAATAAGCCATTAGATGGCTTACGCATCGGTCTGCCAAAAGAATATTTTGAGCATACTGAAGGCGGTATGAATGCAGAGGTTGAAGCAACCATCAAAGCAGCACTTGATCAATACAAAGCGATGGGTGCTGAGTTAATCGAAATCGAACTACCTAATAGTGGTCTTTCAGTTCCGGTTTATTATGTGGTGGCGCCGGCAGAATGCTCAACGAACTTGTCGCGTTTTGACGGTGTGCGATATGGTTATCGTTGTGAAGACCCTAAAGATTTAAATGATTTATATACCCGTTCACGTGGTGAAGCCTTCGGTGCAGAAGTGCAGCGCCGTATCATGGTGGGAACCTATGCGCTGTCATCAGGATATTACGATGCCTATTATTTAAAAGCGCAGAAGTTACGTCATTTAATCAGTGATGACTTTACTAAGGCTTATGAAAAGGTGGACGTTATTATGGCGCCAGCGACACCCGAGACTGCTTTTAATATCGGCGAAAAAACCGATGATCCTATTTCTATGTATCTCTCGGATATCTATACTATTGCGGTAAACCTTGCGGGCATACCGGCAATGTCAATTCCGGTCGGTTTCGCAAATAACTCTTCAGGTGTAAGCATGCCGGTAGGGATGCAGATTATTGGCAATCACTTTGAAGAAGCTAAATTATTAAATGTTGCACACCAGTATCAGCAGAAAACCGACTGGCACAAGCAAATGCCAGAGGAATTCCAATAATGAGTAATGAATGGGAAGTCGTTATCGGTCTAGAGATACACGCGCAACTGGCGACCAAATCGAAAATTTTCTCAGGTGCCAGTACCGCCTATGGTGCAGAGCCAAACACACAAACCAGTGTGGTTGATATCGCCTTACCCGGTGTGTTGCCAGTGTTAAATAAAGAAGCTGTGCACATGGCAGTTAAGTTCGGCATGGCGATTGGCGCAGAAGTTTCTGATCGATCTGTGTTCGACCGTAAAAATTATTTTTATCCTGATCTGCCAAAAGGCTACCAGATTTCACAATTTGAATTACCAGTTGTCGGTGAGGGTTCGATAGATATCAAACTGGAAAATGGTGATACAAAAACCATCGGCGTTACCCGTGCACATCTCGAAGAAGATGCAGGTAAATCATTACATGAAGATTATGCGGGTATGACCGGTATTGATTTGAATCGTGCTGGCACCCCGTTGTTGGAAATCGTTTCAGAGCCAGATATGCGCAGTGCCAAAGAGGCCGTGGCCTACATGAAAAAAATTCATACTCTGGTGCAGTACATAGGTATCTGTGACGGTAATATGCAGGAAGGTTCATTCCGTTGCGATGCCAACGTATCGGTTCGTCCAAAAGGCCAGGAAGCGTTTGGTACCCGTGCAGAACTAAAAAACATTAACTCATTCCGTTTCGTCGAGCGTGCGATTAATATCGAAGTGGAACGTCAGATTGATTTAATCGAAGACGGCGGTGAAGTGGTTCAGGAAACGCGTCTCTACGATTCAGATAAAAATGAAACACGTTCCATGCGCAGTAAAGAAGAAGCCATGGATTATCGTTATTTCCCTGATCCGGATCTGTTACCCGTTATTCTTACTGAAGAGTATCGTCAGCAAGTAAAAGCGGAGCTTCCAGAACTGCCAGAGCAGAAACAGCAACGATTTATGGATGAGCTGGGATTGTCAGATTATGATGCCAGTGTGATTACTGCATCATTGGGGCTAGCGAGTTACTTTGAAATAGTTGCTGAAAAAACCGGTGACGCAAAATTATCGGCTAACTGGATTACAGGTGAGTTATCTGCACGACTGAACCGTGAAGAAATCGAAATTGATAAAGCTGCTGTCGATGCTGAAGCATTTGCATTACTTCTTACAAGAATTAAAGACAATACTATCTCAGGAAAAATTGCCAAAGATGTTTTAGATGCAATGTGGAATGGAGAGGGTAGTGCTGACGAAGTAATCGAGAGTAAAGGACTTAAGCAGATAACCGATACGGGTGCGATTGAAGCATACGTCGATGAGGTGATTACCAATAATCCATCACAGTTTGAAGAACTGAAAGGCGGCAAAGACAAGATGATGGGATTCTTTGTTGGTCAGGTGATGAAAATGTCGAAAGGCAAAGCTAACCCTGCGCAGGTTAACGAACTTATCCGTAATAAAATGAAATAAGCAGATGCAATCAATATGACTGAATCAGAATTCCAGGAAATCGCTGAGCGAACAATCGAAGATATTCAAGACGCTATTGATGATAGCGGTTCTGATATTGATTACGATGAGATTGGTGGTGTTCTCACTCTCGAATTTGAAGATGGCAGCAAGATCATCTTCAGTAAACAAGGTGCGATGAATCAATTGTGGGTGGCAGCAAAGTCAGGTGGCTTCCATTTCGACTATAACGAAGAAGCTGAGCACTGGATATGTGATAGTGGCGACAATGAAGAGATGTACAAGATGCTGTCACGACTATCAACTGAACAGGCAGGTGAAGAAATCAACCTTGTCTCACCTTGAGCGGCACCTTAAAATTACACCTTGACGCTGTACGATAACACGCACCATAACGCTGGATATAAAGAGGAAAAACTATGAGTGATGAAATTATAAATAACCTGGGTCCGTTAGCACCATTAGCAGGGACGTGGGAGAGTGAACTTGGTGTGGATACATCCAGAATACGTAGTGTAGAAACAGTTACTAAATATCGTGAAAGAGCGGTATTTGAACCTGTTGGCCCGGTTAATAATGGTCCGCAAAAATTATATGGCTTACGCTATTCAATGACAGCGTGGCCTCTTGGTAGTGATGATGCTTTTCACGAAGAGCTGGGTTACTGGTTGTGGGACAAAGAACATGGTCAGGTGTTAAAAACATTAATGGTGCCACGTGGTGTTACTGTTAATGCTGGTGGTTGTGTAAAAGAAGATGATAAAAGTTTTCGTCTGGAAGCTGAGTGTGGTTCAGAGACGTACGGCATTATGTCGAACAAGTTTTTAGATGAGACATATAAAACAAAAAATTACAGTGTCGATATCACTGTGAATGATGATGGAACGTTTACCTATAAACAAGATACGCAGTTATGGATACCGATCAATGAAGCTATTTTTCATCATACCGATGAGAACACGCTAACAAAAGTTTAGAGTTTTATGCTGACTCTGTCACGATAGATGCTTAATCAGATTCATAGTGATGTAAGTTATAGCTGAAAAGGGTGGTTTTGATCAAATCAAAACCACCCTTTTTTATTGCGCTAGTTATTGCGCTAGATTTTTACTGTTGATGCTTTCTGTTATTGATGGTTCAATTTCTTCATTCGGGTAGTGTCTTTTGAATGCATCGAGTTCGATTTTTGCTTGAGCGTAATTTTCCTGTGCGATTAGTTTTTTTATTTTCTCTAACCATTGTTTAGCGGGCAGGGGTTTGCTTCGTGAGTTTGATGAATCCAACTCAGCAGCCAGATTATCTTCAAGGTTTAATTGTTCATTCTCGTTATCGATTCTATTAAAATGTAATGAAGGTGATGCCATGCTTCTACTGGCTGGCATAGGTGTCGATACTGAAGCCTCTGAAGAGGTAGGCATGGTGCTTTTGGCCATTGTTTTTACAGTAGAAATTTCTTTTGCTAATTTCCCCTGAGTTGAAGTTACGGGGGCAGACTGGTAGCTGTGAACTTCTTGTATTTCCATCAGAGAGCGTTTTTTCGCTTTCATGCTGCTTTGTTCTCTGTCGGTATCGGCACTAAGCCGGCTTAATGAATCTTGTTCTTGTTTCTGTTCTCCTGTGAATAGCTCATTTTCATCTGCCGACTCAGTACTTGTTGACTGTGGTGTGTCCTGCTCAATCAGAGGAATCAGAATTACTGTGATAACAAGTACCGCTGCAATAGAAACAGTTGTAGGCCAACTGCCCGAGAATGGGCTTTTTGCTTTGATGTTTTTATCAGCGACGGGCTGGTGTGCAGCTTCACGTGCAGCATTGAGTATTACATCATCTAACTGGCTTGATGGCATTTCGTTGCTGCCCTCATGGTAAAGCCGGGAGAGTTTTTCTTCATCATTGCTCATCGGGCATCTCCAGTTTTTGTCGCAGTTTTTTAATTGCATACCTGAGCCGGCTTTTGGCTGTCTCAAAATTAATACTGCATGTTTCTGCTATCTGTTCAAGACTTAGGTCTGCCTCTTCGCGTAATAAAAAGGCTTCTTTTTGATCACGTGGTAATTCGGCGATTGCATCAAGCAATGCCTCGTGTTGATTTTGTTTATGTAAGTTCTTTTCAGGTTGCTCGATAGTGGTATCTTCGACGGTTTTTAGTTCTGCTTCATGATTATCGGCCGGTCGGATGTTGTTTCTGCGGTATAAGTCGATGATACGGTTTCGTGCCAGATGGTAGAGCCAGGTTTTAAACTTGGCTTTAACTTGATAATCATTGCGGGCATTGATGACTTTTAGCCAGATGTCCTGGAATAACTCGTCGACATTTTCCTGACCGCACTGTCGTAGAACAAAACGGTATAATGGTGTTTTGTGTCGTTGATATAAGGTATCAAATGCATCTGCATTGCCTGCGCCATAACTTAGCATGAGTTCCTCGTCTGAAGCTTCGTTCTCCATTTTGCAAGCTTACACTTTATGCCTGAAAGCAGTAAGCCCCTGTTCGTATGCATCGAACAGGGGGGGGTAAAGCTTACCGCGATGCTTGTGTATTATTTACATGTGATGATAGTGAACTAGATGATAAAGAGCCGGTAAGGTTAACCAATGAAATAAATTCGCCACGGTAGCCGAATTTGTCTTTGCCTCTTGCTGTTCTGGCAAGATTTAAAACGTCATCATAGTTAAAGTTTTCGGTATGTTTGCCACCACGTAGTAACTGACCAAAGCCTGCAACAGATGCTGAAAACCGGTAGCGGTCACTATTATTCACCAGACGCTTCTCTATGTCAGAAGTATTTATAAGCTGTTCTAATAACTTGCTTTTGTTTGCAGTAGGTTCCTTGTAACGTAAACGTAAGTAAGCCAGTTCATTGCTATGTGCAGCAGCAGTGTGTTTTGATTCAATATCTTTTTTCTTTGAATACCGTAAAGTATCAATTGATTTATACTTGTTGTTGGTTAATGTTACTTCGTATAAAGCCGTTACGGTATGACCCGCACCTATTTCACCAGCATCAATTTTATCGTTGTTAAAGTCTTCACGATTTAGTGTACGGTTTTCATAACCAATTAAACGGTATTCAGAAACAACAGCAGGATTAAATTCGAGTTGAATTTTCACATCTTTAGCAATGGTGTTTAATGTTGAGCTCATCTCATCGACCAGTACTTTCTGTGCTTCGTTTAAAGTATCGATGTAGGAGTAATTACCGTTGCCTGCATCAGCAAGCTGCTCCATCAGGTGATCGTTATAATTACCACTGCCAAAACCAAGTGTGGTTAATGAGATGCCGGTTTTGCGTTTTTCCTCGACTAGGTCTTTCAGTGCTTCAAAATTGATAGTGCCAACATTAAAGTCGCCATCAGTTGCCAGGATGACACGGTTGATTCCGCCTTTAATAAATTCCTGTTCAGCAAGCTGATAGGCACTGCGTATACCGGCAGCGCCATTGGTGCTGCCACCTGCAGACAATGCGTTAAGTGCGTTGGTTATCTTAGCTGTTTGATTGCCGGAAACAGGCTCTAATACAGTGCCACTGGCACCGGCATAAACGACGATCGAAATACGATCTTCATCGCGCATCTGTTTGCTGAGTAGTTTTAATGCAGATTTAAGTAAGCCTAATTTAGCAGGTGAATTCATTGAGCCTGATACATCAACTAGAAAAACCAGATTGGACGCAGGCAAATCAACCTTTGCGATATCGTATCCTTTGATACCGATATGCAGTAAACGCGTCTCTTTGTTCCACGGCGTCATGCCCATTTCAGTTGTTACACTGAATGGAACGCTCTCATTTTCCGGTAGCGGATAGTCGTAAGCGAAGTAGTTGATTAACTCTTCGACGCGAACAGCATCTTCACGTGGTAGGTTGCCGGCGTTGATTATCCTGCGGACATTACTGTATGAGCCGGTATCAACATCAATGCTGAAAGTAGATACCGGTGCTTCAGTGACTAGCTTTATCTGGTTATCATCAAAGTGATTATAATTCTCACGGTTAACTTCTTCACTTGCCGCCCGTATCGTATCCAGCGACAGTGCAGAATAACTGACCATGGGGGAAGTCATCTGCTCTGCATGAATCATTCTTGAGCGCTGGGCATTATATTGTTGTTTAGCCGCCTTCTGTTTATATAGGCTGTTTTGAGTCGTTGGGTATGATGGTGAATTCACTTTGGCTTCACTGTCTTCTTCGATGGGAGCTGTTTTGCCTAAAGGTATAGGTAGTGATTTGATCTGAGTATTTCCTTGTTGTTGTGAAGGAGTACAGGCCAGTAATATAGAGCTGGTTAATACGGCTGTTAGTGCTATTTTGGATGCTGATATTGGGTAAATTTTGTGCATGAGATTCTCCTGCGTTTTGTTAGTCTCATAGTGGTAAACGCGGAGAATCGAGAAAAGGGTTAAATTTATTTATTAAATTAACATTTAAGTTTTGTTGCAATCACAAGGCGGGCTATAGCAATCCTTTCCTTAATGTCTGAGATCGACCCAAAGCTACCGTTTTTTGGATTACATCCGAAGTCGCTTCTCACACAAAAGAGACATTGGCGGAAAATCATCAAAAATACGCAAATTCGTGCAAAGGAGATATTCAAAAATAATCCTGACCGATATTTTTCGGCCAACAAGAGACCTTTAGAGTTCAGACCTGAAATACTGCTAATACTCTAATTATCGGCCATTTAAAAATTCTATTTTAATAAGAAACACATACAAAATGTAGCGTTGTATGCTTATAGTTATTGATTGTTACTAACCATATTAATTTCACTTTCACTGCTACGGCTGTGTGTAAGATCAAAAATTCTATTTAGAGAGACGAAGCATGAAAGTAGTTATAAGCGGTCTGAAGTTTGTATCGTACAGGTTTGTTCTGGCAAGAAGCCAAAAGGCTTAGGCTTTTTGGCTAATATATATCCGGGCAATTCACTGCTATATTGTAGATACGCAAATTGCTGTTTATACGTTTGTCCTAGTAAACAGTATCCAAATGACGAAAAAATTATTTTATAGCTAACCTTTTCAGTATTCACTTTAGTCAAGTGAGATGGAAAGTGAGTCAATGCCTGTGTCTGCACAGGTTGATGGCTAGTAATATGCTTATTACGGTTTTTTTGTGCTTGATAATAATTATTTATAAGAGGATGTTATGAGTTTATCCAATGGTGTAGGTGTTTTTCTCAAAAGCAGTTTCAATCAAAATATTTATGTATTGATGATTGCATTGCTTGGTTTATTTACGCTATCAGCATGTAGCAGCAACGATACTAGCGCCCCGCAGCCCTTGGTTACAACGACGATTGGAGTTGATGGTGGTACAGTGGCTTACACCACCGAGGATGGAACGAATACTACGGTTAACCTCAAGATTCCTGCAGGAGCATTAGCAGAAGATACGGATATTACCATCAGCAAGGGCGGTAGCTACCCTGACGATCCCACCATGGTAGTGGGAACGGTGTTTTCATTTGGACCTGATGGTTTACTGTTTAATAATGATGCTGAACTGAGCATTACTTACGATGATCCTAATGTACCTGCCAGCGTATTGGAGTCTGATCTGGCCATTCATAAGTTGATAGATGGTGTATGGAGTGAGTTTTCGACGACCACTGATGGCACTAGCAACACGACCATAACGCAAATTCCCGGCTTCAGTAAATGGGGGGTATTGCAAAAGAAAGGGGGCAGTACATCTACACCACGTGCAACGCGCAGTTTTACTGCCACTGCCGGAGATACAATGGCTGCCTTGAGCTGGCAAAAAGTGACGGGGGCAGATAGCTATAACCTTTATTACGGTACATCAAGCGGAGTAACAACAGCTTCAATGGTTATTGCTGGTGTTACTTCACCCTATGACCATACCGGCTTAATTAATGACACCCCTTATTATTATATTGTTACCGCGGTCAATGCTAAT
>JAUVDN010000072.1 GCA_030595325.1 Gammaproteobacteria bacterium
TTGTAGTTAGAGTTGTTGTTGTCGCCGAAGAAAGGCATATCCCAATCAGCAGAAACAGCAGTAGATGTAGCTAAGATAGTTGCAGCAGCAATTATTTGTAAAGTTTTCATTGTTAAACCCTCATTTAAGTTTAATTAAATATACAGCTTGTTAAAAAAAGTTCATGCGCTTTGGTCTTTTCGACCAGTGAGTAAAGTATATTATAAAACACTAATATAAGCAAGTGCTAATTATGAGATTGCCTGATATAAAGGATTAAACGCCTGTTATTGTTATGTTTTTATTATTGATAAAATTTGACTGTTCGTTGAAGATGCTCTGTAAAAGCAGGATGTAATGGGATTTATAGCGTTTACTATTGATATTGCAGTTGGTAATGAGATTCAAAATGATTAAAGCTATATTTTTAGCGCTATTGGCATTAGGTCATGCGGGTAAAGCTTTCTGGTATTCCAAAAGTACAGGCCAGTTTGTAACTAGTACTTATTATTATGAACAATATCCTCAGTGGGCTTCGACATGGAATGCAAAGAAACCTGCTGAGCAATATCGTGGTAAAACTTGGGCGTTATTACACCCGCTTAAAACTTATAACGCAAAAGACATTGATGACAGAAAATATGAAGCAAATTTCAAGTCACTGGGTCGAACTTTTCCACACTGCTATGGTGACGATAAGTATTCAAACCTTATTGTTGGTTTAACCCCGGCAATTGATGAACTCACTCTGAATTTTACCAAAACCGTTATTAGTAATGAAAAGCTGGGGGGGCAGGTGAGGCGGTAGATTTCTTGGCAATAAATTTTTCTGCAACCGATTACGTCGGTCATTTGTTCGGGCCTTCGAGTCTTGAAGCTGAAGATAATATTCTTCGGTTAGATCGTATACTGGTTTCGCTTTTTAAATTTCTTGATGAAAAAGTAGGTTTGGAAAATACCCTGATTATTCTTTCAGCCGATCATGGTGGACCAGAAGCGCCGGAATATGCGGCGAGCATCGGCATCGAGACAGGACGTTTTGAATTCGATCATTTTAAAAAGCCAAATGAAATTAATCTAGCAATGAAGAAAAATTTTGGCCGTGATGACTTTATATTGTCACACAGTCATCCGTATCTTTATCTTAATTATGAAGCCATCAAAGAAGCCATCAAAGAAGCAGGGCTTGACTCGTCAGTGGTCGAACGTTTTATAGTAGCAGAAGCGATAAAATTACCCGGCATTGCCTATGCGATGAGTCGAAGTGAACTAATTGATGGGCGTTTTGCTGATTCTCCGATACAGAGACAGATTAGGCGAAATTTTCATGCGGACCGTTCCGGTGCAATCCATCTCATACCTGAACAATACTGGTTCCTGCACTCGACAGATGAAGCTGCAAAGATGGGGCTTTCAGGTCTGGCTGCCATCCATGGTTTGCCATGGGTTGATGACACCTATGTGCCGATCTTTTTTGCTGGTAATGGTATCGCAGCACAAACCATACACCAGCATGTATCACCAACGGATATAGCACCAACCATCGCTAACTACCTCGGTATAAATATGCCGTCAGGTTCGATAGGCCAATCACTTAAGGAAGTGTTTGAGCATTGATTCTTTAAATTAAATACTAAAGCAAGGTCAGACTGCCAGTTCCTTCTCCCTCTGGGAGAAGGTTAGGATGAGGGCATTTTTGTTAATACCTCACCATCACTTTAGGTAATCATGAGGTATTGCGTTAAAGGCATAGACCGTACCATCTTGTTGCTTTGCAAATATCTCGGCATTTTCTTTGGTTGAGAAAGGCACTGCTTCCGGTGCTCCCATACCGCCAGCACGGTTACTGTTTAAAACATACCAGGCATCTTTTGCTAATATCCAGTTTTCGGCGCCAGGGTCATCCCAGTCAGCATTACTCATATCATTTACATAGATTGCTGTGATGTTTTTTGGTTCTTCAGGGGATAAGGTAAATGCAATGGTGTCACGTACTGAGGTGAACCACAAAGCATCAGCTTTATCAGAGAGAATAATCTGTCCTTTAGGACCCTTGTGATAAACAACAGTCATTAAGCAGTAATAACCACTGGCTTCTCGGGTTAATAATTGTGCGGGTGGAGCTTCGGAAATCGGTGTTTTTTCACAGGCGGTTATTAATATAACAGTAAATAAAATGATAAGTTTTTGCATGATTCTATATTTTGATGCTTGGTTATAAATTAAATATTCTGGCTTTGCGGAATGCTATGGATTATTAAAAGCATTCCGCGATTTTTTGTTTTCTAATGTTTATTACAATTCTCTTTTTTGGAAGATGAACAATGTTGCGGCTAATGGTGCAGCTATCCATAACATCAGTACACTGATTAACAAGGTGCTACTCATACCCGCTTCACTGGCGACACCGGCAATACCTGCCGCCTGACTAACGCCATCAAACATACTTAGATTGAGGATACGGTAGGTATCTGTCGGGCTGACCAGCATCAACATTGAAAAAAGTTGTTGGCTTATCAATTGGCCTTCATCAACCAGTAACATGCCGAACAGTATCAGGTCATATAGCACAACAAAGACTAACCATAGACCGATAGCAGCACCGGCAGCGGTTGCTCTTTCTTTAACGATGACGCTGACCATATAACCTAGTGCAATAAAGATGGCACCTAATATTAATGAGCTAAACATCATTGAAAGATAAGCCTGCCAACCATCCATGCTGGCCTCTGTAAATAAAGTCATGATGAGCATGGCACCGCCATACCCTGCAAATATAGCAATAAATAAGATCAGCACATGGCCAATAAATTTACCCATGATGACCTGCCAGCGTGTAACCGGGTAGGTCAATAACAGCATCATGGTGCCGCGTTCAAACTCACCGACCAGTGCATCGAACGACAGCATGAGTGCGATCAGTGGAATCAGGTAAACACTTAAGCTCGCCAGGCTGATGACGGTGATATCCATAGCACTGGCTTTAACAGAACCCGTTGGCGCTGAACCTAACAGTGATAATGCTAATGCAAGTGTGCCCAGTACAATAATCGCTGCTGCAATCCAGCGATTACGCAAGCCATCACGGAGTTCTTTCATTGCCAGAATCGCAAGTATTCTCATGGCTGGCTCTCGTTTATACGATTATTATCTGTTTGATCGTTATTCATAAAGTGACTATAAACTTCATCGAGTTTAGGTGGCATGATTTGTAAATCATTAACTACATCACCAAGTTCTGTAATGCGTCGAATCAGAGGCATTTTTTCGCCATTGAAACATGATAGTTTTAATGATTTGTCGTTAACTTTTGTAATATTTATTTCCGAGCCTAATCGTTCGGCAACACTCGCCGCTTCACCGGGTGTAACTGATACATTCAAACGAACTGGCAGTGCAGCCTGTTTATAAAGTTCATCGAGGGTACCGCTGGCAATTATGATGCCGGACTTCATGATAATAAAACGACTAGCTCTTGCTTCGACTTCATTTAATGCGTGGGAAGAGATAACTGAAGTTGCACCTTCTTTATGTAAGGCATCTATTAACTCGTAAAACTGATGGCGTAATAAAGGGTCTAGTCCGGTTGTGGGTTCATCGAGAAAAAGTAACTGTGGATTACCTAACATAGCTTGTGCCAGACCTAAACGTTGGCGCATGCCTTTTGAATATGTGCCGACACGGCGCTTGGCTGCGTGCGCCAGGCCGACAACATCAAGCAGGTTTTCACAGGCGGTTTTAGATGCACCTTTGAGGCTGGCATAAAAGGCTAAAACTTCAGCGCCCGTCATGGCTTCGTAAAAGGCAACACTTTCAGGCAGGTAGCCTAGTCTCTTATGTTGGTTGATTGAACTTGTTACCGCTGGGTTATCGCCTAGTACTTCGATGTTGCCAGAAGTAGGGCGAGTGAGGCCTAGCATCATCTTCATCAGTGTTGTTTTGCCGGCACCATTATGACCGACCAGTACGATGCATTCGCCGGGTTGAATTTTAAAATTCACATCAGAAACTACGGTTTCGTTGCCGTAGCGTTTTGTTACAGAATTTAGTGAGATGACGTTGTTGCTGGTTGTATTCATTGAGTTCAATGTTTCAAATCTAATCGTGCGTTTAATACAGTAATGCCTGCTTCTCGGAATGGAAAAATTCCGCTCCTACAAAAAATGTTTCTATGTAGGAGCGGATTGCTATTATTAATAGAGCTAGCATTCAGCGAAGTTTTGTTTGTGAGCCTTTCATCATTTATCTAAACTAGATACTAATGTGTCTTTAGTTAAAGAGCGTGACGCTGGCATCATTAACGGTGCGCTATCTGTAACACCACCGGGATGTAACCCCGGAAATTCTGATTGTGCCCATTTTAATACTTGTACTGAAGGGCTGTTTAATAATAATTTTGCCAGTGGATGACGCCATACTAGTTGATCAACCAGGTCGTTGGGTTTATATACCTGGTCAGCTATACCGTTATCATCGATATCAAAAGCGGTATTGTCGCTCCAGTAATTTCCACGGCCATCTTTAGACCATTCGATGTAACGTGTACCTACATATTTCACCTGACTGCGGTTGTTGATGAATGAATTGTCATAGATCTCATTTTTATCAGAACCAGCTGTGAAGTGTATTCCAATTTGGCATTCTTCAAATGAGTTATTGCTGATCTGATTAAAGTTAGCGTTGTAGATAAATACGCATTTTTCTGCGCCAACAACACGGTTTCCTTCGATGACTGAGTAATTAGCAAAGTTAAAAAACAGTCCGCGTTTCTCATCACCGGATGAATAGTTATTTTTAGCGGTAATGCGGTCAGAAAACATCAAGGCAAATCCAACATGATTATTAACTGAGATGTTATTGCTTACTTCACTGTCGTTTGCGTACATATAATGTATCGCAAAACGTAAATTAGACATGTGGTTGCCGCTAAATATATTATTGCGGCTGCCATTAACAAAAATACCGTCTCTGCCATAACGAATGACATTGTCTTTGATGATAGAGCCGGGGGTGTTCCATAGATAGACGCCATTACCGCGATCATTTACGCGATGGAATTGACTTCCGATTATCGTATTGTTACTTACTACGACATCATCGGGGCCTTTCAGGTAAACGCCTATCTGATTAAATTCAAAAAAGTTGGCTTCGATACGTGTGCGGTCACCTTTGTCGGTGATAAAAACTCCGCTGTCTTCATCTTCAAGAACAGTTCCTGAATGTTGAATACTTAAGCCTTTTATTAATACATCAGGAGCAGTGATTTTAATGACGTGAGATGAATTCTCACCATCAATGATACTGGACTGTGTCCCTTGTATTGAAAGACTTTGATGTACATCAATTGAGCCGGAATACGTTCCTGAAGCCAGAAGCAGTGTATCGCCGGATTGTGCTGAATCAATGGCTGTTTGTAGTGTTCCGTTTCCCGGTGTCACTGACCATTGTTTAGCTAAACTAATTGTTGGGAATGATAATAATAAAACAAATAGAAATAAAAAACAAAGCAACAGCTCATCAGCCAGTCCATGTTTGGGACTAGGGCTGACTGACGAACTTTTGTTATGTTGCTTTGGAAACATTGTCGTTTATTTCATGTGTCCTATGCAGGTTCAACAAACATACGACCGCGCATTTCCATGTGCAGTGCATGACAGAACCATTGACAGTAGAACCAGTGAACACCAACACGATCAGCGGTAAAGGTGATTGATGATGTTTGCTGTGGACCAATCTCCATCGCAACACCATAATTCGCCATAGTGAAACCATGGGTCAAATCATCAATTGCATCACTGTTACTGACGATAATAGTAACTTCATCACCTTGTTTGACACTGAATTTCTCCATGCTGAAGTTAGGTGCTATTGACCACATATAGATGCGAACTTTTTTGCCGTCGCGAATTATCTTGGAGTCAGTACCTAGATCAACACCATCTTTCTTCGCCTGTGCACTGGCATCTGCCCACATGCGGTCGCCCTTGGTCCATAATGAATCAGGGTTAACGATGTCAGAACGAACGATGATGACATCATGTGGCTCGGCATAAGTCGGGCCATCATGTACCACTTTCATCTTCTTACCACTGATGTCGATAAGCTGCTCATTCTCAGGTTTTAATGGACCCACGTTAATGAATCTGTCTTTAGAGAACTTGTTGAGAGAGACCAGCCACTTACCATCGGCTTCTTTGGTTTCGCCCATAGAAGTATGGTTATGACCTGGCTGATAATGCACATCGACTTTATCGAGGATAGGATTAACCTTCTTACCCGCATAAGCATCAACCGCTTTTTGAATATTCCACTTCACTGCCTGGCTGTCGAGGAACAATGTGGTGAAGGCATTACCTTTACCATCAAAAGCCGTATGCAGTGGACCTAAGCCTAGCTCTGGTTCTGCAACCACACAATCACGAGGTTTGATCTTGTCATTGAACAGGTCAGGCAGTTTTCTAACATCGATAACAGTTACTGTTGGAGATAACTTACCGTTGAAGACAACGTGGATACCATCTGGTGCAGTGTTACAACCATGAGGACTGTTAGGTACAGGAATATAACGAGTATATTTAGAGCCTTTACGACCATCAAGAATAGGAACACCATTGATCTTCTGGAAGTCACCGGCTTTAACGCCAGCTTCAATCGCTTTAATGTCAAAGACTACTGCCCAGTCACGTTCGTTAGCAATCATGCCAGCAAGGTTCACTGCTTCTTCACTGTTGTAACAGGTAGAGAAGGCGTATAGACCTTGATAATCTGCATCACAGTTATCCAGGTTACCGTCAACCTTCACCTGCCATGAAACTTTCATCTCATCACCATCAATAGCAGTGAAGATTGCATGGTACTTTTCAGGTTCATCTAATACGGTGCCATCATTAGGGATTGGCACACGGTGCTCACCGTTAGCAAATACGTAACCTGTACGCGGGTACTTCTGTGGACGTAAACCGTGGATATCCGATGCGTTCGGAATCTCGAGAATCTTGTCACATTTCATCACGTCACAACGTACACGGGCAACACGGGTGTTGGCTTTGTCGTTCATGAACAGGTAACGACCGTCATAAGTACCGTCGGTAAATGACATATGCGGATGATGTAAGTCACCATTAGTCCAGACGCCGCCACGGCCGCCGGAATCCAGAAACTTTTTAGTTTCAGGTAATAGACCATCACGTAGAATCTTGCGACTCTCATTGGTCGAACCCCAACCCGATGCACTACAGCGGTTGAATACCGGCACGCGCATTAATTCACGCATCGAAGGCATGCCAAGGATGCGCAATTCGCCCGCCTGACCGCTACTCCAGAAACCGTAGTATTCATCCAGATCACCAGGTCCTACGTGCGGACTATTTTTTGATGCAGCAATAGCCGCTTTTGGCGTCATGCCGGCAACACCGACTAGACCAGTGGCGCCAATCACGCCAGCCATTGCAGTTAGTTTGACTGAACCGCCAAGCAATGCCCGTCGGGTCAACCCTTTATTTTCATTATTATCGTTCTCATTACCCATTTCGGATTCCTCTTTTCATTTGTGCCTGATAGATACAGGCGGATTTAATAAACCTCGTGGTTAGACGAGGATGTTATCGGTAATTCCCCCTCCCCTTGGGAGAGGGCTAGGGAGAGGGCATTCAAGTTAGACTCCCTCATCCTAGCCTTCTCGGTAAGTGCTCCTGCTTTTACCCATCCATGTAGGCGTCCCAGAGGGAGAAGGGACTGTTTCACATGAAAAGTAGTGAAACAGTAATATTTAATTTATATCTTCTTCTGCAGCGCCACTTTGATTGCAGACGTTTCTATATTTTTGTCTTTATCCTTTTCTTTTCCCGCTCCAGCGACAGCCTTTGAACGAACAGTGTGACGTTCGCGCTTCAGGCGCTTTTGTATTACTACAGGGCAGGCGTGGTCATCGAAATAAACCACCTGACAATGCAGACAATACAAACATTCATTAACATTGATGTTGCCCTCAGGATGTATCGCCTGAACCATGCATTCATTACTGCAACGCTGACATGGCGTGCCACATTCTTTATAACGTTTAAGCCATGAGAACATGCGCATCTTTCCGGGTATGGCTAGCGCTGCGCCCAGCGGGCATAAGTAACGACAATAAAAACGTTCGATAAAAATACCGGGTATCAATACTGCTAATGCAAAGATGACAAAAGGCCATTCACGAACAAACTTTAAGATAATGGCCGTTTTAAACGGTTCGACTTCGGCCAGATATTCTGCCCAGTCCAGTGAATACAGAGAAATACCGAACAAAAATAAGAAAATTAAATATTTAAAAGTCCAGATACGCTCATGAATTTTCCATGGTACGGCTATCTGCTTTATCTTGAAAAGTTTTGCGACTTTATTAATCAGCTCTTGTAGTGCGCCAAAGGGACATAACCAACCACAATAAGGGCCACGACCCCAGAATAATAAAGCGGCGGCAACTGAACCCCAGAGAATAAATATCAACGGTTCCATGAGGAAGTATTCCCAATCAAAACCACTGATTAACGCATTGAACATAGCGAGAATATTTACGACGGATAACTGCGCATTAAAATACCAGCCGATAACAATTAGTGTGAACAGAAGGTAAGAGACGCGTACACGTTCGGTAAGCTGAGGACGTTTGACTAGCCAGTCCTGAAAAAAGAAGATCAATGTCAGTACGATAGAGCCAAGTCCTAAAATAATAATTTCTGGAATCTTCAGCATCCACATCTTCTTCCAGAATGGTTCTTCAGCATTTTCTGTAGAAGATGTTTTTTTCACCTCGATGAAGCTCAGGTATTTTTGTGGTGTTTTATAATCGAGATTGAAAGTTAAAAATAATTTTTCTGTTGGGCCAACGTCACGGCCTATCAGTAATTCCAGCTTCCATGGTTCAGCAGCATTAAAATTTATATCAGCCGGTGTTCTGAACAAGTCTACATCTTTCAAATCAGGAGCGCCTTCAGCGGCGATGTTCCGTAGGCGTTTGTGATACTGGTCATGAAAACGAATTGAGGTATCGCCTTGAATAATCTGAAAACGATCAAAGATACCGCCGCGGACGTAACCTGAACCCTTAAATGAGAAACGACCATCACCAGCTAGCATAATTGCTTGCTCACCGGGTTTAAGCTTTTTCATCAGGTTTTTATATTCACCTTTGCCCAACAGGCTGCGACCGATACTTGGGATGGAAACCACGGCAGCATAAAGCTCGATGAAAACTTCACTGTCATTGCCTTCCTCAGGAACATCGCTGGCGCGAAAATCGTCCATCTGATTATAAGCTTCATTGATCTGTTTCAGGTTTAGTTTTAAACGGCGGACGGAGCCTTCTCTTACCAGAGACTCCCAGTCTTCAATTTCATTGATATCAGGGTTTATGATAGCGATGGGGCCGGATTTTTTCTGTTCCGGCTTAAGACCCGCTAGACCATAGTTGCGCGCCACCTTAATAGCGCTGCGCAAGATATTGTCATCCATCACCATTACGGTTACGGTGGCGCCGGTTACGATATCGACGTTATGATCGAGTTCTCCTTTAACCAGTTTGCCGACATCCATGCCAACGTAGTCGTTTAAGATGGCTGTGATACGTTTTTCGGGTATGCCAATCAGTACAATGGGTTCGTGGTGTTCGACCAGCAATGCTTTTTGAATGATGCCGCTGGTATTTATTGCGACTATCTGATGAATAGGCTTGCCGGAATAACCGGTGGTATTGACGTAATCGGAAGTCAGGAAAACATAACCAATCTGTTCACCTTGTTTGAAAGCAGGGGCAACGACCGGATCGCCGTCAGGTGTTCCAATTTTATCGGCGCCAGGGTAAATATCCTGAACATTGATAACATCAAGAAAACGCGGCAATTCTGATTCTGCGTGAGCAGTTGTCGTCAAAACCCATTGAAGCAACAGTAGTGTTAAAACTACTCGTATGAAGCTACGGTAATGCATGGAATATGAAGAATACCTTCTAGTAAATAATAGCAAACACGAAAGCTCTTAGAAAACTTCCTGATATATGGTGTGCTAGAGTAACAGTGTGTGCCATATGACGCAATTATGCGTGTCATATGACGTACATCCTTTGACTTATATCAAGCAAGAATGAAGTCAATCGATAAATAATAAGTCTTACTTAAATGGCTCTATAAATGAGGCGGAGATAAGTGTGTTATCGACCAATGTAAAAACAACCAGTGACCTGATGTCTATTGCCCTGCAGGCAGAACGTGAAGCTATTCGACGCTATACATCACTCGCTGAAAATATGCGTAAAGGCGATAACGCATCCGCGGCAGAATTATTTGAGCGTATGGTGCTAGAAGAAGTAGAGCATGAGCGATTACTAATCACATGGATGGCGCACGAAGGCATAGAGGAGAATGCCGAGATAGATGCCATAAGCTGGAAAGATCCTAACATCTCAACAACTTACAATGATGAAGCCCGTGACCCTTACCAAAGCTCTCCTTATAGAGCATTGGCCTTTGCTGTACATAATGAAGAGATTGCCTTCCGGTTTTATACACACGTTGCGGCGAATTCCGAAAATAAAATGGTGCGTAAATATGCAGAGATACTGGCAAGAGAAGAGTTAGGACATGCTGCCTTGCTCAGGGCTGAGCGGCGACGTGCTTATCATGTCGAGCGTAACGCAGATAAAGTCGAACCCAGACTTGACCCTAAGTCAGTGCATAATGAAGCTGACTTGCTAGCAGCGGCCATTCATATTGATTCTTTTCTTGAAGTTGAAATGGAAAAAGTCAGTGAAAATTCGCCTGAAATTGTTTCACTTGCCAGAGAAACACGGTTACAGATTAATGAGCATGAAAAGGTTTTGTATAAAAAATCGCTAGATCAAAATGAATTGCCCGGGGCAGATATCTCTAGCAATCTTGCTCAAGTTAAATCCTATAACGAATATCTGGGGGCAGAAGCTGAAACTCAGGTGCTAAGGATTCAACGCCTGTGTGCCTGTTGTGACCGGAGTTTTGCCTTTTACGACGCGGTAGTTGAGACGACAAGCAATGAAGTTGTGATGCTTACCGCGCAAAAATTGACCTCATTAGCGCTTGATCGCATTGGTGTATTGAAAGAGGCCTTGGGTAAGGAATGTGGTTGTGCTGAATAGTAACCTTTATTTTTGTATGAGATTATGAGGAGTTCTTGATAGACATCAAATAACCTTTCATTTATCAGGGTAATATTCCGTTTTATTAATTACTAAATTAAGAAAACGACGCTTATTTATTACCATGCCCATCAAAAATCATCCTATGCGCTTATCGAAGCATGTGCTTCAGGCGTACCAAACTATCATTGTTCTTAGCGTGAGCAGAACATGATAGAAACTTGTGTATTAGAGCCAAGACTAAACCCTGATATTGTTTTAAGTGAAACTGATTTGCTGGCTGCGGCAATTCACATCGACCGTTATGTAATGGAGGCCATCGATCGATTAATTGAAGACTTTTCCGGAATAAATGCGCTGACGATGCAAACATTCACGCAGCTCGGCAGAAATAAACATCGGTTGAACGATAAAATTTTAAGTGATAAACAGGTACTTGGTGACGACGTTGCTATAAATTTTGAGAAAATAACCTCGTTTAATGAACAGATGGAAGAGCAGGCGAATACAGCAACGTTAAGATTACAAAGGCTCTGTGCATGTTGTGAGAGTAGTGTTATTTTTTATGATGCTATCGTTGAAAAAGCTACTGATGAAAGCGTGTTGTCTGCTGCGAGTGAGTTGGTAACAACTGCGCAAGAACGGCTTTCTATTTTAAAGCAGGCGCTTGGTAAAGAGTGTGGTTGCGATAGTCCAGTTTGTTAGCGTTATAATGAGTTAAATTTATAGGTTAAGTATTAGCTGTTAAATTTGGCACTATAAACGTTGGTCAATAGGGACGATGATGTATGAATAAAAAAAACTGGCTGGTACATGATCATCATAAATATGATGCTGAGCTATATAATTGCGAGCTGGCAGCTCATGCGGGCGATTGGGATAACACAACATTTCTGTTTGATATCTTTGCCGCAGACATCAAACTTCACATGCAGATGGAAGATGATGTGCTTTTTCCTTTATTTGTAGAAAAAATGGAGATCCAGATGGAGTAATCGCGCACATTTTTTGAATACCCTAGAGCTACTGCATGAAGCGCTTAATACCCATAACAAACGTGAAGAAAAAGTTTATTCGAAAATGATTGGTCAGTCGTTACTACTGCGACGTGAAGAGATTATGGAACGCATGAAGGCGGCTAATAAAAATGGAGGGCGAGTTTGGGATTTTTAATTTTGATACTAACTCTTAGTTGGATTAGCCTGCTTATCGATTATCTTTTCTTTTGTATGCATTCCACTGGGTCTACAGGGTCAAGCAGTATTGCCCATAAACTGTTTCTTCTGTGCCATCGATAGAGGGTGAGCGGGAACTGGTTTTCCTGGTCGGTTACTTCGTATGCAGTGCCTGCCGATGCATGCCAGTTAAATGTACAGAAATAATCATATTGATAAGTGTTATAGACAACAACCAGAACATTCTCACCGGCATCAAGATCAAGTTCATAAGTGTTTTTTATATCGATACCGTTGTGAGTTACGATGGGGTAGTTGGATTTAATAAGTGCAAAATCTTTAGCTTTGAAAGTAGG
>JAUVDN010000003.1 GCA_030595325.1 Gammaproteobacteria bacterium
TTCACCACAGAGGACACGGAGGTTTTTTATTGTTAACCGCGCCGCAGGCGCGTTTAACAATAATAAGGCTTTCCTCTGTGACCTCCGTGTCCTCTGTGGTGAGTAGCTTTTAAAGTTTTTGACTTTGTCAGCTATGACTCAACAGCGGTCATTAGACTGATTACCTACTTCCTGTAGGCAAAGCTTCCGCTCCTGCTCACGCTCCTTACCTACATCCTGTAGGCAAAAAAAAGGCCGCCTATGGCGACCTTTTTATATTATCAAAGTATATCGTCAATGCAATTATACTCAATTATTACCCTCTCCGTCAGCATCACTGCCTTCATCATCGCCATCACTCCACTTTATCTGTCGTGATGGTACAACCGTAGAAATTGCATGTTTATAAACCATCTGCGTCACTGTATTTTTTAACAGTACCGCAAACTGATCAAAAGATTCGATTTGTCCCTGCAGCTTAATGCCGTTCACCAGAAAGATAGAGACAGGTACCCTCTCTCTTCGTAGCGCGTTTAAATAAGGGTCTTGTAAGTGGTGCCCTTTTGACATAGTTGATTCCCCGTTATTGTTTTTATCATAGGGTATAGACATACTTACTTGCTAACAGTTCTCCTGTGCAAGCAGTTGTCACACCCTTATGATAGTAAAATTTTGAGGTTTTTCAGTACTTTCGGCGTATTTAATGCATTTGGCTCGATAAAATTGCAATCTGACTCTTTTCGCAGCCAGGTCATCTGGCGTTTTGCCAACTGAGCAGTGGCAATGATGGCCTTTTCGCGCATTTCATCATAATCATAATCACCTGCGAGATAAGCCCAAACCTGACGGTAACCAACAGCTCGTATCGAGGGCATATTGGCATTTAGATCACCACGTTTATACAATGTTTCCACTTCATCGACAAAACCCTGCTGCAACATAAGATCAAACCGCTGCGTTATACGTTTGCGCAACTCAACACGATCATCAGGCATTAAAGTGATTTTAATACGTCGATATGGAAAGCCAGATTCTAATTGTTTTTGCTCCTGCTCTGCCCAAAATTCGGTTAATGTTTTTCCAGTAAAATCAAATAGTTCTAACGCTCTTTTAATCCTTTGCGGATCATTAGGATGAATGCGTTCAGCCGAGACAGGGTCGACTGTTTTCAAGCGCTCGTGCATGGCGACAAGACCTCTGGTTTCAGCTTCCAGCTCTATCGCAGCTTTTATTGATTCATCAACATCCGGCATATCTGCCATGCCCTTTTGCAGGGCATTAAAATACAACATGGTACCGCCAACCAATATTGAAGTATGATTATTTTCGGCACTTTGCTGCATAAAATTTAAAGCATCATGACGAAACTGACCTGCTGAATAAACCTCAGCCGGGTCAATAATATCGATGAGTTCGTGCGGTGAATTCTTTAAGGTTTGACTATCAGGTTTAGCGGTACCGATATCCATACCACGGTAGACCAGTGCTGAATCCACACTGATCAAATCACTGTCTATTTCATTATATATAGCAATGGCCAGATCGGTTTTACCCGTTGCAGTAGCACCCATAATAAAGATGCTGATAGGTGAGTCTGCTTTTGAACCTGACTGTATGATTAAGTCATTCATAGTCTACAAATCTTGTAACTTACCTATTGACCACGCATAAACATCTTATCTAACTCAGCGATGCTTAGCTGAATCCATGTTGGCCTACCATGGTTACACTGGCCACTGCGTTCCGTTATTTCCATATCACGCAACAGTGCATTCATTTCTTCGAGTGTTAATTTACGGTTAGCCCGTATTGATCCATGACACGCCATAGTAGACAGAATTTCATTAATTTCCTGTTCAATTCTTGAGCTAGTGCCATGAGTTAACAAATCGGATAAAACATCTCGTAACAGCGTTTCAATATCACTGTTTGATAACACGACGGGAATCTGGCGAAGTTTAATGCTCTCTTCTGCCACTCTATCGACTTCAAAACCTAATTGGGTAAATACTTCGCTATGCTCTTCAACTAACTGCGCTTCTTTGTTGCTGACGGCTATCACCAGTGGCACTAGCAGAGGCTGCGATCTAATGCCTTCACCAGCACGAGCTGTCTTTAAACGCTCATACGTTATCCGCTCATGTGCTGCATGCATGTCTACCAGAACCATGCCCTGTGCATTCTCAGCCAATATATAGATACCATGTAGCTGAGCACGGGCATATCCCAGGGCAGGCATATCTTCAGCTGTTGCCTCAGGTAAAGCCTGATTTTTTGCCAATTTTTCCGGAACAAAATTGGCGTAACTGCGCTGCTGTTCTGCTATCGAATGTTTTGTTGCAGCAAATGGCATTGCCGCTTGCAATGGTTGATGGGACGATTGCCGTAGTGACCCGCCCATTCGTGTTCCTGTCGTTTCTTGAACAGGATAAGGGGTAGCCGAACCGCTAGAGCCCGTACTACCGGAAAAATGCTGCATTTCATGCGCTGAGGTGTCGTCTGTGCTTATTTCAGCCAGACTTTTGTGTATCGCACGAAACAAAAAATTATGTATTTCACGGCTCTGTCTAAACCTGACCTCGTGCTTGCCCGGGTGCGCATTGACATCGACCATTGCAGGGTTACATTCAAAAAATAAAACATAAGCAGGATGCCGGCCATGAAATAGAACATCTGAGTAAGCCTGTCTTACTGCATGGGTAATAAGGCGATCTCTCACGACACGACCATTAACGTAAAAGTACTGCATGTCGGCCTGACTACGAGAAAACGTTGGCTGAGCAATCCAGCCCCACAAGCGTAATCCTTCATATTCAAAATCCATATGAACAGCCTGCTCGATAAAAGCCGGCCCAAGAATATCGGCGATACGCTTTTCTTGCTCCAGCTGTGAATTTGCAGCACGCAAAGCTTTAACGACACGTTGGTTATGGCGCAGCGAGATATCAACATCAAAGCGACTCAGTGAAATTCGTTTTACGACATCATCCAGATGAGAAAACTCTGTTTTTTCGGTGCGGAGGAATTTTCGCCTGGCAGGGATATTAAAAAACAGATCTCGCACTTCTATAGTCGTACCGGGGTTATTGGCTGCTGGTGCAATTTCACTGGCCTGACTGTTATTCATCGACAACTGCCAGGTCTCATCACCACCCTTCCAGCATGAGGTCAGCTGTAACTGGCTCACAGAAGCAATACTCGGTAGCGCTTCACCACGAAAGCCTAGACTAGTTATTTCTTCCAGATCATCGATAGAGTGAATTTTACTGGTGGCGTGTGGTGACAATGACAACACCAAGTCATCTTTGTGAATACCGCTACCGTTATCAGTGATTCTGATAAGTTTAGTGCCACCTTTTTCTATATCAATAACGATTTTGGTAGCACCGGCATCCAGACTATTTTCTAATAACTCCTTTACAACAGACGCCGGTCGCTCGACCACCTCACCGGCGGCTATTTGATTAACCAATTGTACTGGCATCGGTTGAATTCGACTTTGTGTTGTCATGACAATAAAGAGTAATTATTCAGTTGCTGAACAGTTTATCGTATTTTCACTGTCAGAATACTATTGAGGAACAGCCTTTTCCCTAATGGATAAATTAAAGTCCATGCCACTCTTAAATTGATCATCCGAGGTAATACTAAACGGCAGTTCAAGCTCAGCCAGCAACCCTAACTCATCAATCTGTTTTGGTGACACCCTGACACTATAGCTGCCCAGAGGTACATTACTTATCACATAAAAACCATCGTATTCAGTTGTGGCAGAACGAATAACCTGACCAGACTTATCAATAACTTCCACTTTCACACGGCCTGTACCAATCGATTTATTATTTTTAACCAGATAAACGGTGCCATCAATTTCGCCTCGCATAAACACAGGGAAATCAAGCTGCATAGCTTGACCAGGTCTTGGTACGATACGCATACCATCGAGCGCTGCAGTCCATAATGGATCACTAAGAGTTGCCTTTTTAATCGCAAGGTTAGCTGGCTTATACTCTGGTATGCCTGTGATATAGGCAATGCCATTCTCGTCAGTTTTTGTTTTTATATAACCATTATTAAGAGTAAAACCAACATCTTCTATAGGTTCATCGCCACTATTAAACAAACCATCCTGATTATTATCCAAAAATACTCTTGCTGAAACACTACCACGCCCGGCAATAGCAATAGCATGAGGCTCCCAATTTTTCTTTCTGGGTTCACGCCCAAGTCCAATAGCAAATCTAGCATCAAGGCTATACACATCGTCACTGTCATACCTTACACCCAATGACAAATTGTATTTACCAAGGGCTTTGGAAGCCGACGCACTCACTTGTGTTAAATCTGCAACCAGTGAATGATTTAAAGTATAAGTAAACTGAAATTGCTTATAAAGTTGTGGTCTTACTGTTATATCAACATTTTTGATCCCTTCAACCGGTTCAAAATCATAATTTATTGTACCTCGAACACTTACAGAATCTATGTAGCTACTTATACCAAATGCACCGGTGAATGTGTTTGCTGAGACCGAGTTATCCACATATGTAAGTTGATTAGTCAAAGACAAACCATAGGTTTGAAGTGATAACAGATTAATCAATTCCTTTCTATCATTACCCGTAACAAAATCTGATAGCCTCAATTCCAGACTAAATGGTATCCTCGGCAAAAAAGAAGGCGGTATCGTTGTGTCAATGCGTAGCTCAGTATTAGTCTTAAATTCTTGCGCAGACAGTTGATACTCTTCACTAAAAAACTGATTCAAAAAGGTATGGTTAAATTTAAATACCGTTCCACCAAAACCTGTTTGCAAATCTATGTTGACCGCTTCACCGCCATCAACATCATCTATTACATCTAGTGTTGCAAAGAGTGATTCCCAGTATCCCCTTATTCCTACCTGCAAATAGTTATGTTGCTCCACTGTAGTTGCTGAAAGATTAAGCGGTATGCTTGCTCCAATGAAGCTTGCAGATATCTGATCAGTCAAACCAATATCATACTGCGCAGTTGCCCGGCTACCACCCTCTTCATTATCAGATGCAAGCACACGATAATTGTGCTGCCCTTTTTTCGTCAAAGACTCGCCTAGCTCAAAAACTTCTTCCTGTTCACGTACCTGACCTTGAGGACCATAAAATACAAGTCTGAAATAATTTCTACCAAATAAAATAGGTACCTCATCAAAATCATACAAACCTTCAACCGGAGTCGACTGATAACCGATGAGCCTATCATTATGATAAAGCTCAACTTCCCAGCCAGGTAAAAGGTTGCCTTGAAAACGATGACGATCATATTCAGCCTGCTGATTTAATGGGAAATTACTGATTAGTGCACCAGGTTCCTGTTCACCAGGAATGGTAATATTTTTTAACCTTGGCTCAAAGATGTGCCCCATTGAATACTCTGTTGCATTAGCAAAACCCAACAGACCTCTTTCAGGGTCTTTTTTTCCTAAGGTAAACCTATATTCATCCAGCACATCATCTTCAGAAGCAAACAAGAACAAAGACGATGACATTCCAAGTAAATCAGCCGTAATGTACGTTGTAGAATTCAACGTATTAGCAGAACCAGAATCTCCATAGCGGTTAGTACTTTCAAAGGTTTGGTCAATAAAAGGTACATTGAACATATCATAGGGTTCGTAATGATAGGGGTAATACACATTATCTGCATTCAAATTTGATCGGGTTCTTGCAATTTTTTCTTCGCGCTTTATCCGTTCAATAAATGGAAATGGATCTTTTGATTTAAACGTAATTAATGATGCAAATAAGTCAGCATTAATAGTTATATCAAACCATTTAGAAAGCAGGCTGCCATCAATATAAATATCATCGTCCAACACATAAACTAACGATTTATTATATGTTCGGCTTACACCCTTTAAAATAACCTCACCTCTTGATGTATCCAGGTAAAAGCTATTTTCTTCTTTGATTACGAAACCTTTGGCTATTCCATTTCCAATATCCACCTCTACAGCCAGATCCAGTATCTCTGACATATAACCCAGTGGCAGCAGCAAGTAATCCTTTCGTTGATAGGTAGGAAGAATGTCTTCGAGTTTATACTTTTCAACCTGCATCTGAAGAATGCGAAGGTCTTCATCACGTGGCGACCACTTATCTGTAGATGTATTTTGTGCTATTGATACTGTTGTAAAAAACAGTAATGATAAAAATAGAATTGAATAACGAACGAAGCGCACAGACTTCTTCCCCAGTTTATTAGGGAACCGAAAGTCTTGATTCAGCAATCAAACCAGTTTTTTTATCTTTTCCAGGCATCAAATAAGTGATATGAAGTTCACCATTTGACAAACTAAACTCTGGAGGAACTTTTAGTTTTATCTCAAGTTTTCTATGAGTGACTGAAGTGTAAACAGCAGCACCATTAACTCGGCCTACGATGATTGGATCACCACCTTTCGGTGTATAGTAAACACGAAAGTCACCGTAAATTGATTTATTACCCGTGCGATTAATTTGCAAGGACAAACTTGATTGTGCTTTTACAGTATTCGATTGTTTTAATTCAAACCCACTCAAACTAACATCTGCATTTAACTTACCCTGTCTCACAATGACAGGAATAGTAATACCGACAACAGGTATTAATCGAATAGAGACTCCACCTTTAGATTCTGATGCCAGTTTATTAACATCAGTTACGGCGGCATCAGGAAGTGACTGGAACATCATGTGTGAGCGGTATTCACCGTCAGAAGTACCACTTTTTTTGCGTAACATCAAACGTACTGTTTGCGATTGGCCAGGCGCTAATGTAACTAACCGTGGCGAAAACCTAACCATCTCATCAGAATATAAACCCGGCTCACCTTCCTTAATTACCTCAACACCACCTTCTGTGGTCATATTTTTTCGCACAAAGGATACTTTAAAGCGACCGCTGTCAGCACCATTATTGATAAGTGTTATTTGTTTGGTTCGCTCATTACCCTCAAACACAACACGTGTAGGCGTTACCATCAGTTGCGCTACGGCAAAAACATTAAAACTAACCAATAGAAAACAACCAGCAATGCATGCGCTGATAAATTTCGATAAATAGCTGGATGGAGCGGTTAGTTTTGCTTCGTTTTTCATTATTTTTATTGAAACAGTAACAGTCGATTTTAAGATTACAATTTGTAACAGATAGGGGCCAATATTTTAGCCCCTATCACTATTTAACCATAGCCATTGATTATTGATAATCTACAGTAACAGAATACGAACCGGTATAGTCATCAGCAGCTTGATTGATACCTACAGCCACTGTTGCACCAATACTAAGCGTATCAATGTTACCCGCATCAAGCGTTAAATCGCCATTAATACCGCCATCGTGCACAAAACCACTAACAGTCATTGTTTGACCAATGTTTGCGCCAGTCAGCGTAATAGAAGCAGCACCAAAATCAACAGTATAAAGCTTACCTGTCACGCCGGTTAATGCAAAATCACCAGGCGTCTGCGTACCCGAAGATGTAACAGTACTATTAGTAACAGTACCATCTGCCCCTATCTGCACAGAGCCTGCTGCTGCCCCGGCAGCGATATCACCAAATGCCAGATCAGTTCCAGTTGTAATTGTCATAGGCTGAAGCACTTTTGCGGTTGACGACCCGTTAGCCTGTGCAGCAATCACTGATGAAGAGATGCCTGCTGTGGTGATGGCAACGCCAGCGATTAATAATAATTTGTTCATAATTGGTCTCTCCAATAATATAAAAATATGTCTATCTAGTTTTTATTCATTTTTATTCTGACTTGATTTATATTCAATCTTTAAACGCAAGTATAGGTCTCATCTCAAGTTAATCAAGTAATTAGCATTTGCTTATGTGACCTCATTCAAAATTCTTATTAACGGCTACTGCTCTAGCACTTAATCTAAGTGCTTAGTTATAATCTATAGTTGCAGCCATTATTCCACTGTATGCGCCAAATGGCTGAAAGCTACCTACCCCAAGCGTCGCTCCTACGTTCATATTTTGTCTGCCGGCAGAATCTAACTGTCCATTTCCCGCAGGGATACTATTAAAATTACTGACAGTCATGCTATTTCCTGCAGCACTTGTAAGCACCACTGAATCAGGCAAAGTAACGCTATAAAAAGCATTAGGCTCACCTGATACTTCATACAATGCTGGCGTTCCAAGTGTATTTCTATTTACCGTAACACCGCCAGTCGTAACGCGCGAACCATCTGTTCCAATAACCACAGTACCGGGCTCTGAACTTGTTGCAATATCGCCAAATACGATGCCATTTTGTGCCACCAGATTAACTGTTGACACTATATTCGCTTCAACTGTTGCCGTAGTTGTAGCAGCTTGCGCTTCTCGTAAACACACTACTACTAACAGCAAAAAGCTGGCACTTGCACCAAGCACAAACAGTTGCTTCCACTGTAATCTAGACATTAACAAACTCGATGTTTCCATGATTAAAAGTATAGTAATTTATGGTTAGAATGCTTCCATTTAAGACAAAACGTTGAAATCTCATGGCAAATGGCTCATTAATATACAACAGTGACCGTATAGTTACCGGAATAACCTGACTGAGCATCTCCCGAGGTAGCCGTTAACGTACCACCCATCCTGATTTGCCCACCGGTTAGATCTTTTATTTTAAACGGATTAGTTAAAAGATTATTTGTGAGATTAGTAATCGTGATTGTGGTTGCTGGTGAACCACTAAGATTGGCAATACTAATACTGGATGGCATAGTAAAAGTTACAAAACGTTTGTCACAATTTTTACCTACAGGAGTCAAAGTAATTATTGCTGGTGTCCCTGTAGTCCCACCCACTGGAACCAAACCAGAGTGCACCATAGCACCGTTAACATCCATGATAATTGAACCTGAGGTACCGCCAACATAAGTACCAAAATCCATTACCGCAACAGACACGCCAAGATTATCATCGCATTCTGCAGCTGAAGGAGGTGGCTTAGCATGTGTTATCGGCATGACAAGCAAACAAAATATCATTAGCGATATGCTTGAAAATGAATTTTTAAAGTTTTTCATTCTTTATTCGATACATTTATTTTTGTCATACGTACTAATCGTATATGCTTTGACCGTTCTTTTAAATCGTTTAATGCAAGACCATTTCTGAAAAGGATATACCATGCTAATTCATCCTTATTACTGTTTTCCGTTGAAGTCCAGTACCAGCTAGGCATCGTCTCGGGGAAATATTGCTTGTTAATTTTTACACTTTCATCACCATTGTCTAAATATACAAGCGTCTGCATTTGATCCTTTGTTGGCAGATGCCAATCACTATGACCACAATAGTTTTGCTCATTCATCGCTTTAACATAAGCGTGTGTATCGCATCCTGCCTCACCTTTACAGCGACCACCATTGGGAATGCCTTTAATCGTTGACCCTAAATAGTCAGAAATGTTTGGGTTATACCAAGAATATAAATTATTCGCATTTCTCATCGCATCATCTTTCGCTTTCACTTCCCACATTAAACTGTTCTTAGTGTCATGCACACATGTCCACTTTTTATTATCCTCTTCTAGAAAGTTACCTTTACTATCGTGTTTGATGTACTGCGCTTTAAACGCCTCGGTAATTCTCTCTTGATTAATTACTTCTTCAGGCTCAGGCGCAACCACAGTAACAGGCGTCATCACTAATGTTTTCCTTACCTTTGGTTTAGATTCAACTTTCTTCTGCTTTACAACTACTGGGGCTGGTTTAGATTTTTTTACGACTTTTTTAACTTCGACATAATCCTCTTTTAAATTAGGATGCTTGTTGATCTCGTTAAGAGATTTGATTACTTCTTTCAAGTCTGCCTCAACCTGTTTAATTTCAGTCAACGTCACAGTTTCAGGAGAGCGGTTGATAAAGCCACTGTTTGCCAGCAATACAATAATTTGAGTAACCGCTATAAGCATAAGCAGAATGAATAAGAGTAATTTTCGATTATGCTTCTTCTTAACCTCATCGTTTGCAGCAGTTTCGTCGACACGAACGAACGACTCGCCTGATGAAAACTCATCATGATACTCGTAATCAATTTATTTATTGTTAAGAGGCATGTTTTTTCAAGCGCACGAACGCTTCCAAAAGTTTTATTACCGTATTGATTTCGTCGCATGACTATCCGTTTTCAAATAATTATTATTTTTGTATCTGATGACATTTAGAAAAAAAATGCTGTATACGCTAATTCAAGCAAATTTTCTTTAAAAGTAAAGTGATTTGAGGACTATTAACCGCTAAAGTGAGATGGAATCCAGATATACGGTAAAACTTGACATTTTTAATGGTAACTCATTGAAATTCATTGAAATAATGTTGCTTAGATCATAGCTTTTATGATCTAAATCCCACCTATTCAAGACGAAAAAAATGCCCCTAAAAAGGGGCATTAGCAGTATTTCCGTGAGTTGTATTTTTTATTATTATTTTAACTTTCTAACTCACTGGAATTTTAATTACCTGTCCTGCTAGCAGGTTATCAGCATACAAGCCGTTGCGTGCACGCAAATCTGATTCTATTACATTGTGTTGTTGTGAAATACTGGCAACAGTATCGTTATTACATACTTCATATTCACATTCTGATGAGGCTAACCATGTTCCTGGCGGCGCCTTCCTGGAAAAATATTTACTTACACCGCGAGTGATTGCTTTAGATACTTTCTTTTGATGAGAAGAACTGCGTAAGTTTCTTTCTTCTCTTGGGTTAGAGATAAAAGCTGTTTCCAATAAAACAGATGGAATATTCGGTGCTTTTAATACAGCAAAACCCGCTTGCTGTACTTTCTTTTTATGCACTCTGTTTACGGCCTTTAATTGACCCAGTATCTCACTACCAATATCTAAACTTGATTCAATTGTGCCGGTTAGTGACAGGTCAAACAGTACTTCTTTTACCATCTGGTCTTCAACCGCTAAGTTAACATCACCAAATAATAAATCTGCTGCGTTTTCTTTTTCAGCAAGCATTCTTGCCGTTTCAGAACTCGCACCATCAACAGATAAAGCATAAATAGATGAGCCACGAGCACGTGGGTCTGGAAAAGAATCAGCATGCAGAGAAATCATCATATCAGCGCGTGCATCACGTGCTTTATGAATACGGTCACGAAGTCGCATATAACGATCATTTTTTCGAATCAGAACAGCTTTCATACCGCGCTGAGCATTTATATCTTTTTCTAAGCGTTTCGCAATTTGTAATGTAATAATTTTTTCGTGTGTTCCAGAACGACCTGTAGCACCTGGGTCTCTGCCACCATGACCTGCGTCGATGGCAATAATTACGTCACGTTTCTTGGATTTTGTAACATTGGTCGGTATTCTTTTATCATGCAGATCAATAACTAAACGATGACCTGATTGAGCAGAAGGTGCTAATAAGAAACTGCGAGGTTTAACTTCTTTGCTTAAATCAAAAACCACCCGTAGATCATTGCCGTTTCTAACACCGCTTCTGACACTGCGTATAAGCGAATTGGCCTGTAAGCGATCTACCATGCCATGCGGCATTTTAGCTTTTTTAATATCGAGTACGATACGGTTAGGATCTTTCAGTGCAAATATTGAGTGATCAGCAATACCATCCAGATCAAACACCAGACGGACATAACCTTTATTTTTTGAAAGACGGATATCCTGAACTTGTGCAGCAGCAATAGCTGCCGATGATAAGCCCGGCACAGCAGAAGCAGCCAGACCACTAAGTCCAGCTAAGCTTTTTAAAAATTTTCGGCGATCAGTTTTCATCTTTTTAGATGTCCCAGCGTATGGGAGACTCATCAGGCTCCTGTTGTATTTTGATACGTTTGCCTCTTTGGTAAAGCTATTGTGGCAAATTATAATAATAATGCAAGCATTTTTTTATATTTTTTAGATAGATACATCACTTTCCTAGAGTTAAAAATTAGAAAAGACCTGTAACATCAACTTTTTACCCTTGTCCGTTTGCGCAGAAATCAGCAAATTTCTGCCCTCTTTCAGGTGACTGAACTCACAAATCCAGTCAGCTAATGGCAGATATCCTTCTGCTTTTTCAGGCCATTCTACTAAACAAACATCAGTTTCGTTGAAGTAATCTCTTGCCCCGGTGAACTCCAGCTCTTCCGGATCCGCCAACCGATATAGATCAAAGTGATAACACATTCGGTCATGACTGATAGGATATGGCTCTACCAACGTATATGTCGGACTCTTCACCACACCATCAAAACCACTGGCTTGAATAAAACCTCTAGCAAACGTCGTTTTGCCTACACCAAGATTACCTTTTAGTAACATCACAAATGAGCTGTGCAGAGTTTTTGCAACAGTTTCAGCCAATGCTACCTGCTGGCTTTCATTGGCCAGAAAACATTGCTGAGTTTTGACTATATGCTCGCTCATTGTAAAACCTTTGATAGCCCTTCGATAACATCGGAAGCCAACAGGCCACGTGTACCGCTACCAATGACATATTCAGCAGCAGAGGCATGCAAACAAACGGCCAGTGTTGCGGCATCATTATGGGCGAACCCTTGTGCCATTAACGCAACGGCTATGCCACTTAAGACATCACCCATTCCTGGTGCAGCCATTGCGGCACTACCAAGTGAGCAAACTTTAATTATTTGGCCATCAAATATCAACGTTCCAGAGCCTTTCAATATAACGGTACAAGCCTCACTATGCTCAAATCGCTCATGCAAAACTTTCACTGCTTCAAAGCGATTACTTTGAACATCTATCGTAGCTTTTAATAATAACCGAGCAGCCTCACCTGGATGTGGCGTGATAACTAATGGTGTAGTTATGCTCAGTTCATTCACCGCAATTAAATTCAGTGCATCAGCATCGATTAACATTGGTTTATTCAACTGAACACTTTGTTTAAGCATATTTAATGCACGGTCGTCCTTTCCTAAACCCATACCAACGGCTACATGTGTTACATCACTATCAAATGATTCAGGAAATATTCCATCTTTATCACAGGTGAGTACCATCGCTTCAGGGACAGCAGACGTAATTGCGTCAAGATTTTGTTCAACCGTTACGATAGTCACCAGCCCTGCCCCTGTTCGTAACGCTGATCTTGCAGCAAGAATCACAGCACCCGGCATACCGATATTGCCACCAACGATTAACACATGACCAAAACGACCTTTGTGAGAGGATGCTTTTCTTTTTGGCAACATAGAATAGTCGATAGTACTGAGCAATTGAGCCTGGCTAGCAACCCCTGAATACACCTTTGCTGGTAACGCCAGATCGTTAAATATAATCTCACCACAAACGTCTTTAGCCTGCGCAGTAAACATACCCTGCTTTAAACCAATAAAACTCACTGTGATATCTGCAGAAATAGCAACACTGGCAATGGCTCCGGTGTCGGCTATCAAGCCCGATGGAATATCGATTGATACAACCGGTTTTCCTGAACCGTTAACCGCTTTTATCCACCTCGCCCATTCACCCGTGACGTCTCGCTTAAGTCCTGTACCCAATAAAGCATCGATAACTATGTCCGTATCATTTAGCAAAGAAATATCAGTAGTCTTATTTTCAGACAGTTCTATCCAGTCGTTATATGCAAGCAAAGCTTCATTTTTTAACGACTCAGGATCAATTAAACTGACCACAGAAACATCGAGGCCAGCTTGTTTTGCTAGACGAGCAACAACATAACCATCACCTGCATTATTACCGGCGCCACATAAGATAAGAATTTTATTATGCTGAGAATATCTTGTAATTAAAATATTGAAAACAGCTTGGCCAGCACTTTTCATTAATTCATATGCTGGAATTCCGAATTGTTTTATTGCTGTTTGTTCGAGTTGAACAATAGAATCTACGCTATAGAGTTTGTCTGGTAGATTTTGCATAGTCTTAATTTTAGATAATAAAACCGATAGTTATTTTTAGCCACAGCCAAATAAAAATAAACACAGATATTTAAAAGCTTAAAATATTTTTGATCTGTATTTACCTGCGTTCGTCCGTGTGAAATTATGCCTGTAATTTATCTATGCCACCCATGTAGGGTTTTAATACTTCTGGTATTAAAATACTACCATCTGCCTGTTGATAATTTTCAAGTACCGCAACCAGTGTACGACCGATAGCCAGACCAGAACCATTAACCGTATTCAACAGTTCCGGTTTATTAGTTTCAGGGTTACGCCAGCGCGCCTGCATTCTTCTTGCTTGAAAATCTCCAAAACAGCTACACGATGATATTTCGCGGTAGGCCTGTTGACCAGGAAGCCACACTTCAAGGTCGTATGTTTTAGCTGCAGAGAACCCCACATCACCACTACATAATATAACAGTACGGTAAGGCAGTTCTAATTTTTGCAATATAGCTTCTGCATGTAAGGTCAGTTCTTCCAGTGTTTCCCACGCTTTATCAGCACTGACTAACTGCACCATCTCAACCTTATCAAACTGATGCTGTCGAATCATTCCACGTGTGTCTTTACCGTAAGAACCAGCCTCTGAGCGAAAACATGGTGTATGACTAGTCATCTTTAAAGGTATCTGTGAGGCGTCTAATATTGCATCACGTGCGATATTAGTCACCGGGACTTCTGCCGTAGGAATTAGATACTGCCCGGCTTCTTTATCAACGCAATATAAATCTTCTTCAAACTTTGGTAACTGCCCGGTACCTCTAAGACTTTCACTGTTAACGATGTATGGCACATAGACTTCTGTGTAACCGTGTTCATTAGTATGCACATCAAGCATGAATTGAATTAAGGCACGATGCAGTTTGGCCATCTGACCATGCATAACAACATAACGTGAACCGGTTAATTTACTGGCCGTTTCAAAATCAAGCCATTTGTTGGCACCGCCCCCGCTTTCACCTAGAGTGACATGATCTTTAACCTCGAAATCATACGTTTTTGGCTGACCCCATGTTCTAACTTCGACATTATCACTTTCGTCCTGTCCCACGGGAACAGATTCATGCAACAGATTAGGGATGCCCATTAAAATAACATCCATCTGTTGCTGTACATCAGACAGCTCTGCTTTTGCAGCATCTAATTTATCACCCAGGCCAGCAACTTCATCGAGCAGAGGTTGAATATCTTCACCTGCCGCTTTTGCTTTACCGATAGACTTAGATTTTGTATTACGTTCGTTCTGAAACTTTTCAGTTTCGACCTGACACGCCTTACGTTTAGCTTCTAAACTTTCCAGGGCATTAACATCAAGATCAAATTTTCTTTTTTTAAGTTGTTCAGCGACAGAATTTAAATCTGAACGGATAAGTTTAGGATCTAACATAAGTTTTATTATTTTTTATTAAGGTAAGGATTAACTGTTATTTAACTAAAATGAAATTATCATTTTATTTATCGTATCAATAATTGTGTCAAACAATCTGCTTGGCAAGATAAGCCCCGGCCCAGACAGCACTGATACACAAAATAACACTCAGCATAATGTTCGTCATTGCTTTTATTATGTCACCCTGTTCAAACAACACCAGGGTTTCAATAGAGAACGTAGAGAATGTCGTGAATGAACCCAATACGCCAACCAGAATAGCCATGTGCCATTCAGCACTCAGATTAAATTTCTCAACCAGAAAAATTGACAGTAGACCCATCAAAAAAGAGCCGGTTACATTGACGAACAAGGTACCCAGTGGAAATGTTTTACCATAAAGTTCATACACCGTGGCTTGTGACAGAAAGCGCAAGGTTGCGCCGAACGCACCACCGACAGCAATAAACATTATGGTTTTTAACATATTTCCAAACCTATCCTAGTATTCTATCTAATTATGAAAAGACAATGATCAGGAAAAATCGACTTTCACTTCATCTGCCACTTCCTGATACTCCGGCAACAAGTGAAAGTTCAAGTAACGGTAGATATCATCCGCCATCGGCTCAATATCTTTAACGCCTTCCATGTACTCTTCTACACTAGGTATATGGCCGAGTGTGGCAGTAACCGCACTGAGTTCCGCCGATGCTAGATAGACATCCGCACCATTGCCTAAACGGTTCGGGAAATTACGTGTTGAGGTAGAAACCACTTTCGCATTATCCGCCACACGCGCCTGGTTACCCATACAAAGTGAACAGCCAGGAAGTTCAGTTCGAGCTCCAGCGCGACCGAATACATTGTATAGGCCTTCTTCCATTAACTGACGCTCATCCATTTTTGTTGGTGGCACTATCCACATACGGGTCGGCAGGCTGCTGACTTTACTCAGGACATTTCCTGCTGCACGGTAATGACCGATATTAGTCATGCATGAACCAATAAAGACTTCATCGATTTTTTCACCGGCGACATCTGATAATTTTTTAACATCATCCGGATCATTTGGGCAAGCAAGAATCGGTTCTTTAATCTCATTCAGATCTATTTCAATAATTTCTGCATATTCTGCATCGGCATCGGCAGAAATTAATTCAGGGTTTTCCAGCCATTCCTGCATCGCAACGATACGACGCTCTAATGTGCGCTTGTCTTCGTAACCATTTGAAATCATCCATTTCAATAAAGTAATATTTGAATTGATGTATTCGATAATAGGTTCTTTATTCAGATGTACGGTACAGCCATTTGCTGAACGTTCAGCGGAGGCATCAGATAGTTCAAAAGCCTGCTCAACTTTCAAATCTGGCAAACCTTCAATTTCCAGTACGCGACCATTAAATACGTTTTTCTTACCTTTTTTCTCGACCGTCAACAGACCTTTTTGAATAGCCACATACGGAATTGCATTAACCAGGTCACGCAAAGTAATTCCGGGCTGCATTTCACCTTTAAAGCGAACCAACACAGATTCAGGCATATCCAGAGGCATAACACCCAGTGCTGCGCCAAACGCAACAAGACCAGAACCAGCAGGGAAACTAATTCCCATAGGAAAACGTGTATGAGAATCACCGCCAGTACCCACTGTGTCTGGCAGGATCATACGGTTTAACCAGGAATGTATGATGCCGTCACCAGGGCGCAAAGCGACACCTGCACGCGTCTGCATAAAGTCAGGAAGTTCGTGCTGCAAGGTAATATCAACAGGCTTGGGATAAGCCGCGGTATGACAGAAACTCTGCATAACTAAGTCTGCCGAGAAACCCAAACAAGCTAATTCCTTCAACTCATCACGCGTCATTGCGCCAGTGGTATCTTGCGACCCTACTGTGGTCATTTTTGGTTCACAGTAAGTGCCCGGACGAATACCGTCAACACCACAGGCACGACCTACAATTTTTTGCGCCTGCGTATAACCTTTACCTGTTTCCTTGCCAGTCTGTGGCGTAAGGAAAACATCAGATGCCGGTTCATTTAAAAACTTACGTGCACGATCAGTTAAACCGCGACCGATGATTAACGGTATGCGGCCATTGGCACGAACTTCATCAGCCATCGTCGCCGGGTTTAAATCAAATTTACAGATTTCATCACCGGCTTCGCTAACGATGACACCATCGAAAGGACGTATGGTAATAACATCACCGGTCTGCATTGAATCGACATCACACTCGATTGGCAATGCACCAGAATCTTCCGCCGTATTAAAAAATATCGGTGCAATCTTGCTACCCAATACAACACCGCCTTCGTGTTTATTTGGAACAAAAGGAATTTCATTGCCCATATGCCATAACACTGAATTGATGGCTGATTTTCTTGATGAACCGGTACCGACCACGTCACCAACATAAGCAATCGGATGACCTTTGTCTTTCAGAACTTCAATCGTTTCTAATGGACCCTTGCCATCGACATCGGGCATTTTAGTAATTAACATAGACTTGGCATGTAACGGAATATCGGGACGACTCCATGCCTCAGTTGCTGGCGATAAGTCATCGGTATTGGTTTCACCCGGAACTTTGTAAACCGTAACAGTTATCTCTTTTGCCAGTTCAGGTTTAGAGGTGAACCATTCAGCATCCGCCCAGGAACGGACTACACGCGCCGCCGCTTCATTGGATTTTGATTTATCAGCAATATCGTGGAATGCATCATAAATCAGCAAAGTATGAGAGAGAGCTGTTGCTGCAGCATCAGCAGTGGTTTCAAGATCAAGTAAATCAATCAACGGCTGTATGTTGTAACCACCTAACATGGTTCCCAAAATCTCTGTTGCACGAACCGCCGTTATTAAATCACATGCAGTATTACCTTTAGCAACATCAGCCAGGAAAGCCGCTTTAACATAAGCCGCCTGATCAACACCCGGTGGTACACGATTGACTAATAAATCCAACAAGAATTCTTCTTCGCCTGCAGGGCAATTTTTTAGTAATTCGACCAGCCCAGCTACCTGATTTGCATCTAATGCTAATGGTGGTAAACCTTCTGCTTCACGTTCAGCAGCATGTTGGCGATATGACTCAAGCACAGGGATTCCTCAATAATAAATAAAGGCGCATATTATACCTTAGACGCCGTGTTTTTGCTTATTCCTCACTGACCAACAGCCTTGAGAATTAACAAAAAAAATTAACTTTTGAGCAATAGAAACAAGCACGTAAATCTAAATCTTTTAAACACAAAAAAAGCCCGAAAATTCGGGCTTTTTTCTACACTCAACATGTGAAGTTAAGCGTTTTTCTGTTTGTAATCGTCGACCGCAGCATTGATCGCATCTTCTGCAAGTACTGAACAGTGTATTTTTACTGGTGGCAAAGCCAGCTCTTCCGCAATCTGTGTATTTTTAATGGCTTTAGCTTCATCTAAAGTTTTACCTTTAACCCACTCGGTCAAAAGTGAACTTGATGCAATAGCACTGCCGCAGCCATAGGTTTTAAATACCGCATCTTCAATGACACCTTCATCATTAACCTTAATCTGTAATTTCATCACATCGCCACAAGCCGGTGCACCAACCATCCCTGTTCCGATGTTATCGTCATTTTTGAAACTACCCACATTTCTTGGATTCTCGTAGTGATCCAGAACTTTTTCACCGTATGCCATGATTACCTCACCAAACTTTCTTTATCTGCTGCGTTAAGCATTGTTTTGTCTACCTTGAACACACCCTGATTAATTGCAGCAGCCTGTTTTTTAGCCAATATAAACCGTCCTATCATTTTATCGCGCTGCAGTGATAATTCTGGTATTCCAGGACGTTCAACGAATTGCGCCAGAGTAATACCTGATAGAAAGTCATGAAGCCGATTACTCAAGTTTGACCATAATTCATGTGTTAAACACTTCGCCCCGTCCTGACAGTTGCCTTCACCTTTACAGCGAGTAACATCAACATTTTCATCAACCGAGCAAATAATCTCAGCGATGCTAATCTCTGCAGCGGGTTTGGCCAGACGGTAACCGCCGCCGGGTCCACGGACACCTTTAACCAGACCACTTTTTCGTAAACGAGCAAATAATTGTTCCAAATACGATAAAGAAATGCCCTGACACTGGGAAATATCAGCCAATGTCACTGGCCCGGCTTTATCGTGGATGGCAAGATCAAGCATGGCAGTTACGCTGTAACGCCCTTTGGTTGATAAACGCATGGAGATACCTCAGAATTCCTGACTAATTTAGTAGGTTAATTTTACTAATACCTAGTAAAACAGTCAAGTATTACTATAGAGGTGGATGTAAGGTATTACATACCCATTTTCGAGCTGACTTCCTCAGCTAATTTCTTCAGTTTAGATTCAGCGCGAAAGCGCAGATTTTCATGTCTCATAATGGTAATAATCGCCAGTAAAACACCCAGTGCAAAAGAGGAAAATATAACACCAAGGTCTTGATATACAACAGACTTAGCATGCTCAACATGACTTTCATCAATAATATCATATAGTTGCCATAACGTATCATTTACGTCTTTTTGCGCGAGCACTCTTTCCAGTTCTGCCGGCAAGAGGTTTTTGTCACGCTGCAGCTTTACCCGTGCTCCCAGCTCGGTCACTTCAATCAATGAGTCTGCATCTTTCTTAACAATCATTAGTTGATGCCCTGGCAACTGCAGACTTGCCAGATAAGTCGCTATATCGGCTGGTTCAAATGAAACAAAAAATATTGCAACCCGGCCATCATCGGTATGCATCTCTTCCATAATATCAAAATGATAATTTAATCGATCTGAATGGATGCGTAACTGAGCATTTGATTGCTCATTGCTGATAGCAAATAAGCGAATATTTTCACGACAGCCTTTGCCAATTAAGGTATCGATATCATTGAGCAGAACCTCGCCTTGTGAATCAGCAATGGTGAACGTAGTCGCGTCTGGGAAATACATTTTTACTGCGAGATTGATACTGTCATATAACGTCAAGTCATCGGGGGTTGCTATTAACTTTTGCAGGTCGTCTTGATAATTTTTTGTGAAGTGACTAACGTTGCGTCTTAAACCTTCCAGATACTGCTGAATAAGTGTATCAGCACTGTTGATGCTGGTATCCGCAAGTTCTGTCTCATGTTTAAAAAATTGATCAACACTGTTCGTTGCAACATTAAAAAGCAGTACCGCAACGGCGATTAGCGGTATAAGTAAAAAAAATATATATTTTCGAAAACTGATTTTTTTCATAATGTTTATCGCATCCCTGACGACCCTTAACTGTCTATGTAAGCATCACATTTACTTAATATTTCAAATAATGGAACTGACAGATAAAGCCTAACGATACAGTGATGCTGAAGCCAATTCTCGCGTGTATTCATGTTGCGGATTGTTAAACACTTCTTCGACATTACCCTGTTCAACCACCCTACCTTGCCGCATGACAATAACACGATGCGACATAGCACGCACTACACGCAAATCATGACTGATAAACAGATAACTTAATTGCCGTTTTACCTGTAAATCAGCCAGCAAGCCTAAAACCTGTTTTTGTACAGAGACATCAAGCGCACTAGTCGGTTCATCTAACAATATCACGTCCGGCTCAAGAACCACTGTGCGAGCAATAGCAATGCGCTGTCGTTGACCGCCAGAAAATTCATGTGGGTAACGCCATAATACATCTTCATCCAGATCAACTTCATGCAAGATATCGATTATCTTAGTCAATCGTTGCATGGCATTTAATTCAGGAAAATGCAATTTCAAACCTTCTTCGATAATCTGTCTCACGGTCAACCTTGGCGATAAGGATGAAAAAGGATCCTGAAACACAATCTGAAAATGGCGGCGTAATGGCCGCATACTTTTCTCGTTAAAATCTGTTACATTTTGATCTTTAAATTTAATCTTTCCTGTCGACGCCAATAAACGAAACATGGCCAGCCCAAGCGTTGTTTTACCAGAACCTGATTCACCAACAATACCTAAAGTTTCACCCGAGTTCAGTGACAAAGTCACATTGTCGACGGCCTTAACCTCATCGACTTTTCGTTTAAAGAAACCTTTATATATCGGGAAATAGCAGCGAAGATTTTCCGTACTTAGAACCACCTCCGAACTTGCAGCCGTAGTTGCTATTTTTTTATCCGGCTCACTATCCAGCAAAAAGCGTGTATATTCCTTTTCCGGGTTGGCAAATAAACTTTCAGTGTCATTGGTTTCAACAATCTTACCTTGATGCATTACACACACTCGATTGGCAAAACGACGAACCAGATTAAGGTCATGCGTAATCAGTAATACTGACATACCTGTTTCTTGTTGTATCTCGTGCAATAAATCGAGTATCTGCTGCTGAATCGTTACATCAAGCGCTGTTGTAGGTTCATCTGCAATCAGTAAGACAGGATCACAGGCCAAGGCCATCGCTATCATAACCCTTTGTCGCTGACCACCCGATAATGCGTGAGGGTAATTTTTTACTTTTTGCTCAGGCTGACGAATTCCTACACGGTTTAACAGTTCAATGACTCTTGCTTGCCTTTCACTTTTATTTAAAGTTTGATGCAGTACCAGCACTTCTTCAATCTGCTGACCGATAGTAAAAACAGGATTTAATGAAGTCATTGGCTCCTGAAAGATCATCGCGATTTCTTTTCCACGTACATTTTTTATTTCATCGTCATTCAGTTTTAATAAGTTTCTGCCCTTGTCGTTAATTGTCCGTGCACTAGCTGCCTGAGCACCCGTTGCCCGGGAACCATTTGCATGGAAATCAATTTTCGCATCTGAGTAAATAGTATTATTTTCATCATGCAAACGCAGTATAGATAATGCCGTAACAGATTTTCCTGAACCTGATTCACCCACGATAGCGAGATTCTCGCCGGAATAAATATCAAAGCTAATATTGTTAATGATATTCACCAGACCATTCTGCGTATCGAAAGATACACTTAAGTCTTTTACGCTTAACAACGTTTTTTTATTTTCTGTGACCATTAATTTGTATATTCAGTAGGCCTGCATAAGGTACGTTGCAGGAAATTTTAAAAGCGCCGGGAACGAAACAACCTTATCCCGGCCTACAATGACTATCACTTTTCATAAAGATAAATATCGTTAATTCTTTCTAGTGTCAAGTGCTTCTCGCAACGCTTCACCGATGAAAATTAATAACATGAGCGTACCGACCAGCACTATAAATGCACTTAGAGATAGCCACCATGCCTCGATATTTTCTTTTCCTTGCGCCAGCAGCTCACCTAAACTTGGCGTTGTTGGCGGCACACCTAATCCCAGAAAATCCAGACTGGTCAACGCCAATATCGCACCACTAATCCTGAATGGTAAAAATGTAATGACAGGTGTCAGGCTATTTGGCAATAAGTGACGACTCATGATGGTGAAATTAGACAACCCCATTGCTCTTGCCGAGCGAACATAGTCCAGATTTCTGCCACGTAAAAACTCAGCACGAACATAGTCTGACAAACCCATCCAGCCAAATAAAGACAGCAGGATAACTAACAGCCAGATACTCGGTTGAAAAATTGAAGCGAAGATAATAAGCAGGTACAACTCAGGCATCGATGACCAGACCTCGATAATACGCTGCATGATCAGGTCCGTTTTCCCGGAAAAATACCCCTGCACTGCACCAGCAGTAATGCCGATAACAACACCGATAACCATCAGCGCCAGAGCAAACCAGACGGATATTCTAAAACCATAGATGACACGTGCCAGTACATCACGCCCACGATCATCAGTACCGAGATAGTTTTGTGATGATGGTGGAGCGGGATTCGGCAGATCACTAACAAAATTAATCGTGTTGTAACTGTAAGGAATAATTGGTTCAATCAACCAGTTACCATTTTCAGTCAGTTGCTTACGAACAAAGCTATCCGTGTAATCGGTCTCGGTTTCAAAATCACCACCAAACGTTGTTTCTGGATATTCCTGAAACACGGGAAAATAATAATCACCTTCGTACTTGACGATTAATGGTTTGTCATTAGACAGTATCTCTGCAAAAAAACACAGGACGAACAGGATACTAAATATCCACAGACTTACGTAACCCCGACGATTAGCTTTGAAACGCAACCACGCGCGCTGACCAGGTGATAAACCCGGCTTCTTTTGTGAAACACTATTTTGTGCAACCATGTCTTCTGCAACTATGCTTTCTGAACTCATACCTTAACTTTTCCTGTTAACTATCTACTGAGTCAAAATGAATTCGTGGATCGATAAGCACATAGCTGATATCTGCAAGTAACTTTGCGATCAAACCTAATATGGTAAAGAAAAATAAAGTTCCAAGCACCACCGGGTAGTCGCGTTTTAAAACTGATTCATAGGAGAGCAAGCCTAAACCATCTAATGAAAAAATAGTTTCGATTAATAAGCTGCCAGTAAAAAATGCGCCGATGAACGCCGCTGGAAAACCAGTGATTAACGGGATGATGGCATTACGAAAAACGTGACGATAAAGAACAGCAGTGTCTGACAATCCTTTTGCTTTCGCGGTTAGCACATACTGTTTTCTAATCTCTTCGATAAAGCTGTTTTTAGTCAACATGGTCATCACGGCAAAACTGCCAATAACTGATGCTGTTATCGGCAACACCATATGCCAAAGATAATCTGTTATCTGGCTATACCATGGAAGACTATCCCAATTATCGGAGACTAATCCACGCAGCGGAAAAATATCCAGGAAACTTCCACCGCCAAAAAAAACCAGCATAGTAATACCTAAAACAAATCCTGGTATTGAATAACCAATCAATATAAACGTGCTGGTGATAACATCAAAATTGCTGCCATCTCGAACCGCTTTAGCGATACCCAGTGGTATACAGGTCGAATAAACGATTAAGAAACTCCACACACCTAAACTAATAGAAACCGGTAGTTTAGAGATAACCAGATCAACCACGGATTCGTTATGAAAATAACTATCGCCAAAATCCAAACTTAAGTAGTTTTTCATCATGGTAAAAAAACGTTCATGTACTGGTTTATCAAAACCGTACATTACACGAATCTCTTCGATGTATTCTTCGTCTAGCCCCGTTGCACCTCGATACAAACCACTAGTCCCGCTGCTTGCCTCACCAACACCGTGACCACCTTCCAGTTGACTAATCAGCTGCTCAACAGGACCACCGGGCACAAACTGCGTTACCGCAAAAGTGATTAACATGACACCAAACAAAGTCGGAATCATCAATAACAGTCTTTTTAAAATATATGAAAACATGTAAATAAGTTTTAAGTTTTAAGTTTTAAGTTTTTCATTTTTTATCTCCATGGATGGAGTGTATGCTGAAAATCGTCAGGAACGATTCCAGTGCATTATTAGTTATTCACTATTCACTGCTCTTTATCCACCAAGCTTTTAACAGCCAAGTAGTCGGATCGTAGTACAAGGGCTGAGAAACAGGGATACCAAATTTACTCCAGTACGCAACGCGATGTACATTGATATACCAATTAGGCACGATATACTCACCGTACAGTAACACACGATCTAGAGCGCGAGATGCAATGACAACTTGTTCACGATCTTTAGCCTGAATTATTTCCTGTACCAGTGCGTCAACGACTGGACTGGTAATAGCAGGCATATTTCTTGAACCTTTTATTTCAGCTGAACTGGAGTGAAACATATTCATCAATTCATTACCTGGAGACACTGACGATGGAAAGCTATTAACGACCATATCAAACTCGAATGTATCCATCCTGCGTTTATATAAGGATGAATCGACTTTCCTATAACTGGTTTCTATACCGAGCTTTTTTAAATTATGAGCGTAAGGCGCAATAATTCTATCGAAGCCATTCTGCACCAGCAATATATCCAGTTTAAATACCTGACCTTTAGCATCTTTAAGCACACCATCCTGAATTGTCCACCCCGCCTCTGCTAATAGATTACGCGCCTGAATTAGATTACTCCGTAAACTCGCTGGCGCAATCGTTGTTGCAGGTTTCCATTGCTCAGTGAATATCGCATCCGGCAACTGGTCTCGAAATTTTTCCAGCAGTCTTAGTTCTTCTCCCTCAGGCAAACCTTTTGCCGCTAGTTCACTGTTACTGAAGTAACTGTCAGCACGGACATACTGATTGTAAAACAGCTTGTCATTGGCCCATTCAAAATCATAAGCCAAACTTAACGCTCTTCTAACACGCACATCTTTAAACTTATCGCGACGGGTATTAAAGGCAAAGCCCTGCATGCCTGCGTTGTTCTGATGTGTTAACTCTGTTTTTATAATATCGCCAGAATCATAACGCGTTCCATTATGTGATCGCGCCCAGCGTTTTGAATAATTTTCAAAGAAAAAATCGAACTCACCCGCTTTGAATGCCTCCAGCGCAATGGTTGAATCTTTGTAGTACTTATACGTAATGCGTTCATAATTGAACATGCCTATACGCACCGGCAAGTCTTGTGCCCAATAATTCGGATTTTTTATATAATTTATCGATTTACCACGGTCAGATTTTTCGACGATATAGGGTCCACTGGCAATAGGTTTAATATCACCTGTTTTATCAAACGCCAAATTACCAGACCACTTCTTAGAAAAGATCGGGATTTCACCAATGATCATATGCAGTTCACGATTTTTATTTTTAAAATCAAAACGGACGGTTAAATCATCAATGACTATTGCGGATTTCACATCGGCATAATAAACGCGAAATTGCGGATGCGCCGCTTTGCTCATCAGCGTATCAAAAGAATATTTAATATCTTTTGCTGTGATTGAAGAGCCATCAGAAAACTTAGCCTGCGGGTTAATATGAAAAGTTACCGACAGCTCATCATCTGCAAGGTAAAAATCATCTGCAATGAGACCGTATACGCTGAAAGGCTCATCCAGACTTTTCTCCAGCAAGCTTTCGAACACTAAAGAGCCTAAACCACCGGCAGATATACCTTTTAACAGATACGGATTGAGACTATCAAACGTACCCAGTCCCATCATAATCAAATGCCCCTGTTTTGGTGCATCAGGATTCACATAATTAAAGTGTTGATAATCATCTGGATATTTTGGTGCATAGCCCATGCCCATCGCTGGCACAGCCTGAGAATTTACCGGCAAGTAAAAAAGAAGAAGGAGGACGGTTTTAAATTGGATATCGAATAATCGATCTAACATAGTTTATTGTTATTTTATTAGTGTAAATCGGCCAAGTGCAAATCAGCTTGAGTCGTTGACTGAATCGTAGCTTCAATCGTAGATTACATAATTACTTATTAGTTGCATTCATGACTTGCAATTTTCGGCATAATCCGCCTAACATGTGGCAACTGAGTTTACAGTACTGGTCGACTACTGGCCAACTGTCACAGAGCAACAATAATAATATTTTACGGGGAGCTAAAATGGGCTTTTTAACAGGCAAACGTGCATTAATATTTGGTGTAGCGAGTAATCGTTCAATTGCCTGGGGTATTGCAAAAGCAATGCAGCGCGAAGGTGCCGAACTGGCGTTTGCCTATCAGGGTGAGCGCCTAAAAGAACGTGTTGAAAAATTAGCGGGACAGTGCGATTCAGATATCGTCGTGCCTTGTGATGTTGAAGATGATGATCAGATAGAAGCCGTTTTTGAGCATCTGGATGATTACTGGGACAGTCTGGACATCATCGTCCATTCCGTTGCTTTTGCACCCAAAGAGATGTTGGAAGGCGACTATCTCGACAATATTAGCCGTGATGGTTTTAACACCGCTCACGATATCAGTTCATACAGCCTTGCTGCAATTGCCAAAGCTGGCCGTCACATGATGCAGAATCGTGAAGACGCAGCCATCATTACCATGAGCTATCTCGGTGCAGTCCGCGCATTCCCGGGCTACAACGTCATGGGACTGGCAAAAGCCAGCCTTGAGGCTAACGTGCGCTACCTAGCCCACTCTTTAGGTCCTGAAGGCATACGAGTGAATGCCATTTCAGCTGGCCCAATCAAAACATTAGCCGCAAAAGGCATCTCAGGATTCAATAAAATCATTGAACATGTTGAGAGAAGTTCGCCACTGCATCGCAATGTAACAATTGAGGAAGTAGGAAATACCTCTGCTTTTCTTTGCTCAAACTTAGCAAGCGGAATTACCGGAGAAGTCGTTTATGTTGATGCCGGATACCATACGGCTGGCCTGATGGGTGACATAGCCGGAGACGACTGATATAACATCAGCTACATTTATTCAAACAATCAAAAGGACGGCCTCAATAAAGGGACCGTCCTTTTTTATGATTATTACGATATATAAAAACAGTGTAGTAGTTCAGACTTCGGCCAGTAAGAGACTTTGGCAGTTATCAGCAAAAGAAAAACCTTAGCTTTTACTACATAGCCTGTGGCTTTTCGGTTATTTTGTTTTTAACTTAAAACTGATAACTGCCTACTTAAAACGTCTCTTTTGACTCAGCTACGGACATCTACATCTTTCAGCTTGAGCGCGCTTCACACCACCTTTGTTTCTTCACCTTCGAGCCGTGCGATTGTTACCGCAGCACATGAATCGCTAAACACGTTGACCGAGGTACGACACATATCAAGCACCCTATCAACAACCAGTATCAAACCGATCGCTTCCAGAGGCAAACCAATCGCGGCCAGTATAATAGTAATTGCAACCAGACTTGCAGACGGTATGCCCGCAACACCAATCGAGGTTAACAAGGCCACCAGTACAATAGTGAATTGAGTTGTTACATCCAGAGTAAGCCCATAAGCCTGCGCGATAAACATTGCAGCAACACACTCATATAATGCCGTACCATCCATATTGATGGTCGCGCCTAATGGCAAGGTGAAACCTGAAACTTGATTGGATACGCCTGCCCGGTTTTCTACGCAATCCATAGTGATTGGCAAGGTAGCCGAAGAAGAACTGGTGGAAAATGCCGTTAATAATGCAGGCAACATCGCTTTAAAATGTTTCTTTGGTGATACACGTGCAAGGTAGCGCAATATAGCAGGAAGAAATATTAGCAGATGCGCCGCTAATGCCAGCAGCACCGTTACAAAAAACAGAGCCAGAGGCTCGAATGCATCAACCCCTGAAATAAGTATCACTTTTGTAACCAGGGCATAAACACCAATGGGTGCAAATTTCATGACCAGCTCTGTCATCATCATCATGATGTCTAACAGTCCTTGCCAAAAATCTTTATGCACCTGTGCCGGCGAACCCTTAAGTTTAGAAACAAAAAAACCAAAGATCAGACTGAAAAAAATCAATCCCAGCATCTGCCCATTAGCCGCTGCGGTCACAATATTTGGTGGTACCATACGTAACAGCACTTCCGCGATATCACTGGCACCTTTACCACCAACTTTACTGACCACTTCATCTGTTTCAGCGGACAGACCAATCACATGTCGAGCTGGTTCACCATCGACAATACCCGGCTGAAGCAAGTTAACAAAGAACAGTCCTATTAAAATAGCAACCAGACTGGTAGACGCATAATACAGTATCGTTTTTGATCCCAGGCGACCCAGAGTATCGCCATTGAGGCTCATCATTCCGGTGATAATAGATGATATGACCAAAGGCACAATCAACATCTTCAAGGCGTTAAGAAATAAGGTGCCAAAGAAAATTAGAATAGAAAGGAAAGAAATACCGAGTACAGTGACGTCCGGTTCGAGTACCAGACCTGTTAACACAGCAAGACATAGTGCAATTAATATTTGCCAGTGTAGAGCAATCTTACGCATTGCTTCTCCGTAACCTTAGATACATTTGCTTGGTAAAAAACGGTATTAACAAATCAGGTCAATTCGAACTTGTTATTTAATTTCTTTTTAAAACGTTATTGTTTGTAATAATGTCAGCATTTTCTTTTATTGCTGCTAAAGCATTAGTAAATTCTTGAGTTGCACTTAATCGTAACGCCACACTCTTAACCAGATCCAGCTGCTCCTGCGAAGCTAGCTCCGGGACATTCACTTTGTTTAACGCAATTAATGCTACGTCACCAGAAATCAAACTCACTGCCTTTACAGATGGTTTACCGTCTTGCTCCAGAACCATATTAAAAGCATTATGTACAATCGAAGGGTCACTGACTTTCGCATTATCCCTACGACCTAACGATTCAATATTTACTATTTCTATGCCATTCGCTTTTAATGCAGCGATTGCTTCACCGGCTTCTATCTTTTCTTTAGCCGCTGTAGCCGCAGCCATAGTATCGTTGTGTCCAGATTGTGCCGCTAAGATACCTTCAATTTTTTTACTGACAGCTTCCAGAGGTATAGCTGTTGCAGGTAAATGTTCGTTGATACGTAGAACCACAACATGCGTCGGACTGATTTCAATAATATCGCTATTTTTACCCTGCTCTAATACCAATGAAGAAAAAATAACATCTCTGACTTTGGCATCAGCAGCAACACCTTCTCCCTTTATGCGCGAGATATATTCACTGGTATTAATCTTAAGTTCCAGTTCATCAGTGACCAAACCCAGATCATCTGGATTTTCATAAGCAATAGATGCCAGTCGTTCACTAAGATCATAGAACATTGAAGACGCACCATCAGTTTTTATTTCATCTTCAAACTCATAACGTTTAATCGCCAGTGATTGAACAGTCTCACTTCTGATATCATCCAGTTTAATCAAATGAAAACCAAACTGTGTTTTTACAACACTGCTGACTGCGCCCTTCTCCAGGTCGAACAGAGATTTTTCAAAAGGCTGTACCATGTCACCCAGAGCCACCCAACCTAAGCTGCCACCATCAGAAGCAGAACCTGAGTCTTCCGAATTTTCTTTCGCCAAGGCGGCGAAATCTGCACCTGTATCAAGCTTGCTTTTGAGCAGAGCGATCTTTATCATCGCGGCATTTTCTGCCTCAGGATCATCAGCTGCCACCTGAATCAACAGGTGTCGTGCTTTACGTTCCTCACGGCCAAGGATACTGGCAACATAATCATCATACATACTAGTAATCTGATCTTCGTCGATATCAATATTTTCAGATAAGGATTCAGAAGTTATCTCTACGTAGTCAATTTTAACTTTTTCCGGCACCATGAAGCGCTGCATGTTCATTTCATAATAATTTTTGATCTCATCAGCAGATGCTTTAGAGTCCATTGAAAAATGCTCAAGATCAAAAGTCAGTACACTAATGTCTCGTGTCTGCTCATTTAATACCGCCAGGGTATTAATTTCTTCTTTGGTAACAAATGCCGTATTTGATATAGCTAACTGCATCTGCTGCAATCGTAATTCGTTTCGTAGCGCATGCTCATACATCGGTACATTCATACCAATTTGCGCAACTCGAGATTCGAACATGTCTCTGTCAAACACACCATCGACAGAAAACAGCTGCTTTATTCTTGCAGCCAGAACAGTGTTTGAAACCCGGTACCCATTTTGATAGGTAACATCTTCAAGTAGTCGCTGAGTAATCAATTGCATTAATGTTCGCTCACGCAATACACTTTCTTCAATCGGTAACTTGCCACCATTCTCACGTAATAAAGTCTGACGCTGTATAGAAACAGAGCGTTCAAATTCATTAGCTGAAATTTCAGAACTATTAACCTTTGCAGCATATCGAGGACCTGCGTCATCGAAATAAGACTGGATTCCCCACAAGGCAAAAGGTAAACCAATTACTATAACAACGGCTATTCCTAACCAGCCTTTAATACGATCATTGATAGCTTGTAACATAGAGTTTCTACTGTTTGAGTTTTTTCAGAAAATTAATTTAAGCAGGATTATACCTAATATTACAGGATAATCATGGCTTTGAAGCAAAATAAAATGCTTTTGAACGGTATTTTTCGAAGAGAAATTTAGACAAAAACTTTCAGACAAAAGACATTGAGGATAAATGTATGTATCTGAAAATATTTATGACAAGTGCCGCATGAGCTTAAGGAAAATATAATCTCAATACGACACAGTCTTAAATATGGCGGAGCGGACGGGATTCGAACCCGCGACCCCCGGCGTGACAGGCCGGTATTCTAACCAGCTGAACTACCGCTCCGTACTTGGTGGGTGCTGAGGGAGTCGAACCCCCGACATTCGCCTTGTAAGGGCGACGCTCTACCAGCTGAGCTAAGCACCCATAACTTGACTCCCTTGCGGAAGGCGCGCTAGTTTACTGCATCCTTTAATGCTTTACCAGGCTTAAATGCAGGTACTTTAGCGGCAGCGATTTGAATCTCTGCGCCAGTTTGAGGATTGCGTCCAACACGTGCTGCACGATCGCGTACTAAAAATGTGCCGAAACCAACAACGCCAACTTGCTCGCCTTTTGCAAGTGTAGATGTGATTGTTCCAAGCACTGAGTCTACTGCACGAGCTGCATCAGCTTTAGTCATGCCTGTTGATTCTGCAACTGCATCTGTAAGTTCTGTTTTATTCATTGAATACTCCCATGTTCAGGTGATTTTTTTTAATAGACAAACTATGTAGAAGTTATTATTTTAATGTTGATTTCTGAAGTCGATTGTAAGGTCGGGTATCAGGAACCATGCAAAGGTTACTACCAAAGTTTTGCTAAGCGGGATTTATACAGTGAGTTAATCGGTGTGTCAACGCCAAACCTGCAAAAACACTGGGATTTAAGCGATTTTTACAAATAAAAAAGCCAACGCATTGATAATTTGCGTTGGCTAGCTTAGACCGAAAGTAAAGAAGTATTTGCTAAAATAATTATAAGTTATTTATAGCAAATACTGCCATACGATTTCTAACGCAACAACTAGTGTCGCATTGTTGTTTCTGATTTTTTATTTTTAGCAGAACTTGAAGATTTTCCACCACCTTTTACATCATCTTTTATTGGCTCTGGCATTTCAGTCAAGGCGAGTTCCAGCACTTCCTCAATCCAACGTACTGGTTTCACGTCCAGTTTACTTAAAATATTTTTCGGAATCTCTACCAAATCTTTCTCATTTTCATGAGGAATTAATACGGTCTTGATTCCTGCTCGATGAGCGGCCAATAACTTTTCTTTAAGACCACCAATTGGCAACACTTCACCACGCAAGGTAATTTCACCAGTCATGGCAACATTGGCATTAACGGGCTTCTTAGTAATAGATGAAGCAAGCGCTGTACACATACCAACACCAGCACTCGGCCCATCTTTTGGCGTTGCACCCTCAGGCACGTGCACATGGATATCAATCTTGTCCTGAAAATCAGGCTCCAGGCCTAAGGTAGCCGCACGACTGCGAATAACCGTCATTGCTGCCTGAATAGATTCCTGCATCACGTCACCTAGCTGCCCGGTGTAGGACAGTTTGCCCTTACCACGCATTACCGCTGATTCGATAGTCAGTAACTCACCACCAACTTCCGTCCATGCCAGACCATTAACCTGACCGATCTGATCATTGTCTTCAACGACACCATATCGGAAACGTTTCACGCCCAGATATTTCTCCAGCGTTTTTGGCATAACTTTAGTACTAATGTCAGTTTTCTTTTTACTAAGAACTACCTCTTTAACAACTTTTCGGCAGATTTTAGCTATCTCTCGCTCGATGCTACGTACACCCGCTTCACGTGTGTAATATCTAACAACATCTCGCAGAGCCGCATCAGTTACTTGAAGTTCATCTTCTTTTAAACCGTTATTTTTCAGCTGTTTTGGTAACAAATAGTTCTTTGCAATCTCTACTTTTTCATCTTCGGTATAACCCGGCAGACGAATTACTTCCATACGATCCAATAACGGACCGGGAATATTCATACTGTTAGCCGTCGCAACAAACATAACGTCTGACAAATCAAAATCTACTTCCAGATAGTGATCGGCAAAGGTATGATTTTGCTCAGGGTCTAATACTTCAAGCAATGCTGATGCCGGATCACCGCGAAAATCAGCGGCCATCTTATCAATTTCGTCTAGCAGGAACAGCGGGTTACGCGTGCCTACCTTACTTAAATTCTGTATGATTTTACCCGGCAGTGAACCGATGTAAGTACGACGATGACCGCGGATCTCTGATTCATCACGTACCCCACCCAGCGCCATACGCGTGTATTTACGATTGGTCGCTCTGGCAATAGAACGCCCTAAGGACGTCTTACCAACACCTGGAGGACCGACCAGACATAAGATGGGGCCTTTTAACTTCTTCACCCGCTGCTGTACCGCAAGGTATTCCAGAATACGTTCTTTAACCTTATCCAGACCATAATGATCTTCGTTCAGTACCTTTTCAGCACCCGCTAAATCATTGCGAATCTTAGATTTTTTCTTCCACGGGCAGTCAACCAACCAGTCGATGTAGTTACGGACCACTGTCGCTTCTGCTGACATTGGAGACATCATTTTTAACTTACTCAGCTCTCCATCCGCTTTTTTTCTGGCTTCTTTACTCATGCCAGATTTTTCAATCTTTTGCTCCAGCTCTTCTACTTCATTAGGCGTATCTTCCATATCACCCAATTCTTTCTGAATAGCTTTCATCTGCTCATTCAGATAATACTCACGCTGGCTTTTTTCCATCTGTTGTTTCACACGACCGCGGATACGCTTTTCAATCTGCAGCATATCGATTTCGCCATCGATCAACTTCATTATGTACTCAAGACGATCCTGCACATCTGAAATTTCCAGAATTTTTTGTTTTTCATCCAGTTTCAATGACATGTGCGCTGCGATCGTATCAGAAAGACGTGAAGGCTCATCGATACCGGCTAGTGAAGTTAATACTTCAGCAGGTACTTTTTTATTTAGTTTTACGTATTGATCAAAAACACTCAGAATTGAGCGAGAGAGCACTTCCAGCTCCTGATCATCTTTAGCCACATCATCAGACAACAAGTGATAGCCGGCAACATAAAATTCACCGCTCTCTCGCATGTTTTCAATATGCGCACGTTGCGAGCCTTCGACCAACACTTTTATGGTGCCATCAGGGAGTTTTAATAACTGTAGAATTGTCGCAAGTGTTCCAATTTCATGAACATCATCGATTGCAGGATCATCGATATCTGCGCTCTTTTGTGCAACCAGCAAGATCTGCTTATTAGCCTGCATTGCAGAATCTAGTGCTTGAATGGATTTTTCACGACCAACAAATAGAGGAATGACCATGTGTGGGTATACCACTACATCGCGTAAGGGTAAAACGGGTACTTCTGAAGACTGCGGTAAATTCGCTTCCTGGTCTTTTGTGCTAGCCATGGCTACCTCTAATTATTTGTAATTATTATTAAGTGTAGACAAGCAAGGTGCTTTTCAAGTGCCTTGCCGGTAAAAAAATATAAAAAACTTACTTTTGTTTTTAATTACTATTCCTGTCACCGATTTAGATCACTGATTTAAACCAGCAGTTCCACCGTCAATCTAAGCCACGATTCCAGAAAATAGCCCAAGCCACTATTAATTTGTTACATATTACTAACTAAGGTACCTCTGATTAATACTATTTACTATCAATATTGGTTAACCATATTGATTAACTATCCGGTTAACTGCTCTGACCAACTTTTTTGGGTTCACCGCCTTCATAAACCAGATACGGCTGATTGCTGCCTTCGACAACACTTTCATCGATAACAACTTTTGATACGCCTTCTAATGAAGGTAGCTCATACATGGTGTCTAACAGGATAGTTTCCAGTATTGTCCGCAACCCACGTGCGCCGGTCTTGCGTTCCATGGCTTTCTTAGCAATAGCGTGCAGTGCTTCTTCACGTAACTCCAGTTCACTGCCTTCCATCTCAATCATTTTGCCGTATTGCTTGCTCAACGCATTCTTAGGCTCAGTTAAGATAGTCACTAATGCATCTTCATCCAGCTCTTCCAGAGTCGCGACGACAGGAAGTCGACCAACAAATTCCGGGATCAAACCGTATGAAATTAAATCATCCGCTTCTAGCTCATTAATAACTTCATGCGCTTTACGCTCTTCATCTTTTGTTCTGACTTCAGCACCAAAACCAATGCCACTTTTTTCAGAACGGTTTCTGATAACTTTATCCAGACCGGAAAACGCACCACCACATATAAACAATATGTTTGATGTATCTACCTGTAAAAATTCTTGCTGCGGGTGCTTACGGCCCCCCTGTGGAGGAACAGATGCTACGGTACCTTCAATCAGTTTCAACAATGCCTGCTGTACGCCTTCACCGGATACATCACGTGTGATGGATGGATTATCAGATTTACGGGATATTTTGTCGATCTCATCGATGTAAACGATACCTGTCTGTGCTTTATCAACATCATAATCACATTTCTGCAATAGCTTCTGGATGATATTTTCAACATCTTCACCGACATAACCCGCTTCAGTCAGCGTCGTTGCATCAGCAATGGTAAATGGCACGTCTAGCAGTCTTGCTAAAGTCTCAGCAAGCAGCGTTTTACCGGAACCAGTCGGACCGATCATCAAGATATTACTCTTGGACAATTCGATATCGTCTTTTTTATGTTTTACTTCAAGGCGCTTGTAATGGTTATAAACCGCAACGGCAAGAATTTTTTTAGCGCGTGACTGACCGATAACGTAATCATCAAGAATCGCTTTAATCTCATGTGGCGTTGGCAGTTTTCTTATAGCCGTACTGGTTTCATCCTCTAGCTCTTCAAGAATAATGTCATTACACAGCTCAACACACTCGTCACAGACATAGACAGATGGACCAGCAATCAGCTTTTTAACTTCATGCTGGCTTTTACCGCAGAAGGAACAATAAAGAAGTTTCTCTGAATCATTACCGGTGGAATTTTTATCGTCGCTCATAACTCTCTCTCAACACATCAGTGGCGATTGCTTATAGTCTTACCTTGCCAATTCGTGAGCCATCTTTCAAGTAAATCTTGCATCAAAGCACAAGTTTTTTACTGCACATGACCACATTTACACTAAACAATAGCGTATAGACAAAATTCATGCAGGTTTTACACAAAAGGTTTTTGCAAAAAAGATAAATAAATCCCTTTTTTGGGCTGTTTTTAACTAAAAATAGTCAAAAAAGGCTCAAATTGATCAAAAAAGGACAATTAACGGGGAAGCTTCAACTATTTACGGTTATCCAGAACTTCATCAATAAGACCATATTTAACGGCCTCATCAGCGCCCATGAAGTTATCACGCTCGGTATCATTATCGATTGTATCAATATCCTGGCCAGTATGATTCGCCAGCAATTTGTTTAACTGCTCACGAATCTTTAGTATTTCTTTGGCATGAATTTCGATGTCACTCGCCTGCCCCTGAAAACCACCTAAAGGCTGATGGATCATGACGCGAGAATGAGGTAATGAAAAACGCTTTCCTTTAGCACCAGCGGCGAGTAGAACAGCGCCCATGCTGGCTGCCTGGCCAATGCACAACGTACTAATATCAGGCTTTAAAAACTGCATCGTGTCGTAGATTGCCAAACCTGCTGTAACAGAACCACCTGGAGAGTTGATATAGATTGAAATATCTTTATCCGGATTTTCTGATTCCAAAAATAACAGCTGGGCAACAATAAGATTAGCCATGTGGTCTTCAATCGGACCAACAATAAAGATAACCCTTTCTTTAAGTAAACGAGAGTAAATATCATAAGAACGCTCTCCACGAGGAGTTTGCTCTACGACCATCGGTACAAGATTTAATGATTGTGTATCTAATGCACTATTTGAATTATTATTTATCATTATTTACGCCGTTATTGTATGTGATTAATTTTTATAATTAATTATTAAACAACCTGAAATTTAAGCCCTGATTATTTAGTGGCTGCTTCTGGGTTCATTACATCATCAAAGGTACTGCTCTTAGCAGTTACAGTAGCTTGGTCTGTAATCCAGTCTACAACCTTGTCTTCCATTACCAGCGTTTGAATGCCGCCTAATAATTCCTGATTACCCATGTAATAATTAATAAACTCATCAGGGTCATCATAGTCCTTAGCCATTTCCTCAACACGTACCTTAACCATATCAGCATCGATAGTTAGTGATGCAGTTTTAGCAACTTCAGCCAGTATCATACCTAGTTGAACACGGCGCTTAGCATCATCGATAAAGGAATCAACACTAAGGTTACTGCCAGGTGTTTGTATCTCTGTCTGTTTTTTAAGTGCTTCAGCTTCTTGCTGAACTGTTGCAGAAGGAACTTCAATCGAGTTTGCAGCAATCAGGGAATCCATCACACTTTCTTTTAATAAAGTGCGTATGCGCCGCGTGAGTTCACGTTCCATATTTGATCGAATATCAGTTTTTAGCTGCTCGACATCACCACTCTCAACGCCAAATGCTTTGGCAAATTCTTCATCTATTTCAGGTAACTTAGGCTCTTCGACTTTTTTAACGGTTACCGCGAACTCAGCTTCTTTACCCGCAAGGTCTTTGGCCGCATAGTCTTCAGGGAAAGGTACTTTAAAAGTGGTTTCTTCAGAGGCCTTCATACCCGTTAATTTCTCCTCAAAGCCAGGAATCATCTGACCGGCACCCAGAACCATCGGCATATCATTAGCACTGCCGCCATCAAATTTTTCACCATCAATACTACCAACAAAATCGATGCTGATTCGATCATCCGTAGCTGATGCACGGTCAACTTCAGCCCAATCCATCTTTTGTTTGCGCAATACATCGATCATGTTGTCGACATCTGTATCTTCGACACTGGCTTCAGCTTTTTCAACAGTAAGATCTGTCGCAGGAGCAAGAGCAACTTCTGGATAGACTTCAAAGGTAGCGGTATATTCCATTACCTGACCTAGTATCAGGTCTTGTGCTTTAATTACAGGGTCACCAGCAGGACTTAGATTTTCCTGTGACAACGCTTCACGAAAAGTTGACTGCATCAGTTCACCAGCAACTTCCTGCAGGATTGTTCCAGAATACTTTTGCTTGATAACTTTCAGCGGGACTTTACCAGGACGAAAACCATCTATTTTAATGGTGCCTTTTAATGAATTTAGTCGGTTGTTTACTTCTGACTCGACGGTTTCTGCAGGAACTTGAACGGTTAATTTACGCTCTAAACCTTCACCCGCTTCTACTGAAACTTGCATAACTACCTCGGTATATTTTTTGATACTAAAATGAGCCACCTGAAAGACAGGTAGCTCAAAGAATAATTGGTGCGAAAGGAGAGACTCGAACTCTCACGTCAAAGACACTGGTACCTAAAACCAGCGCGTCTACCAATTCCGCCACTCTCGCAATAAGTTACTAATAATAACAAATAACTGCAGATTTCGCCTGCATATCAATGCCATCACCAGATTTGTGACACAAACTATGGTGGGTATTCAGGATGGTTCATCCTGGAACAAAAAATAAAAAATCTTTTGCTCTACCAACTAATTAGCGAACAAGCTCGAAGCCGAACGCTATACATCTTGAGGACTCTGCCCTCACATCTTGTATGGGGTGGACGATGGGGCTCGAACCCACGACGACCGGAATCACAATCCGGGACTCTACCAACTGAGCTACGCCCACCATAATTCTCTTTGTCTGACAGGATTATTCCGGGCTTCATGCCCTCCACCCTTCGGGCCATCATCGATGTAGCTGATGATGTTCAAAATTGCTCCCGGCACCATAAATCAATCATCTATGGGTCGAACCTGCTACCCTCGGCTTGAAAGGCCGATGCTCTATTCGTCTTGCCTTATATAGAGCTATCTATAGCTTCCATACAACTAACTAAATGGTACGCCTGGCAGGATTCGAACCTGCTACCCTCGGCTTAGAAGGCCGATGCTCTATCCGAGTGAGCTACAGGCGCAGATTTCATACAGACCACCTTTTCCGTGGCAATCTATTTAAGTTTTGTCGGGTAGAGATTACAAAATACCTCCTGTATTTTGCCCTTCGGGCCATGCTTTGCATGTTCAAAATCGTTCCTGACGATTTTGTCGAACTCTATCGTTCAAGCCTCTCTCCCTGACTAGCATTAACTTGTAACGCTATATATTGATCACATTTCCATCGTAACCAACTGTATTTATTGGTCGGGGTAGAGAGATTCGAACTCCCGACATCCTGCTCCCAAAGCAGGCGCGCTACCAGACTGCGCTATACCCCGACACCCTTGAATCTCACGAATCAAGAGGCGGGGAATAATACGCGTTGCTAAAGCGATGGTCAAACACTATTTACACCTTGTGGTATCTATATTTGACGTGCGAAAATCACAGCCTTTCTTAATTACAAATAATTAATATGCCAGCACAAATCATAGATGGTAAAGCTATTGCCGCAGATGTTCGAAATCAGGTCCGTCTCAACATCGAGAAACGCGTCGAAAAAGGTCTTCGCGCACCAGGGCTAGCCGTCATTCTGGTTGGCTTGAATCCGGCTTCACAGGTATATGTCAGAAAGAAACGTGAAGCTTGTGACGAGGCTGGCCTGCTTTCCAAATCTTATGATCTGGACGAAAGCACCGACCAGCAAACATTATTAGACTTAATCGATAAGTTAAATAACGATGCCAGCATCGATGGCATTCTGGTCCAGCTACCCTTACCCGAGCATATTGACGACACTCTGGTATTGGAAGCAATTCACCCTGATAAGGATGTTGATGGTTTTCACCCATACAACATAGGTCGTCTTGCGCAACGCATGCCCACATTGCGCCCGTGCACACCGCACGGCGTAATTCACATGTTAGAAAGCATCGGTGAGACATTCAAAGGGCGTCACGCTGTCGTCGTTGGTGCTTCAAATATTGTTGGCCGACCAATGAATTTGGAATTGCTGCTATCTGGTGCTACCGTGACGGTAACGCACCGCTTTACCAATGATCTGGCAACACATGTGGCTAATGCAGATATCTTAATCGTGGCCGTAGGCAAACCCGGCATCGTTAAAGGTGAATGGGTAAAACCTGGCGCTACTGTTATCGACGTAGGCATCAATCGGCTGCCGAGTGGCAAATTGACCGGCGATGTAGACTTTGAGGCTGCGGCTAAACGAGCAGCCTGGATATCTCCCGTACCCGGCGGCGTAGGACCGATGACTGTTGCAATGTTACTGCGCAATACCTTACAGGCCGCTGAGAAACACGACAGCCAATAAATCCCAAGTAAGCTCCAATAAGTCTAGGGGGCTATGTTAAAAGCGCACTAACCCCTTCAGCACCATATCTGTATAACTCACGATACCGATTATATTCCGGTGCTCTATAACCGGTGCGCGCGACAAACTAAATGTTTCAAAATATCGAGCGCAATAACGAATATCCATGTCCGGATCAACCGGTAACAATGGCTTTGCCATAATCTCATAAACATTAATGCGATCTGGCGACCTGTCCTTTGCCAGAACAAGCTTTGCTATATCTGAAATCAGTACCATACCGTATTCGTCGTCGTCATTTCTTTTATCAACGATTAACGATTTGGTTTCAACATATTTCATGGTACGCAACGCTTCCATAACGGTCACTCGACCATCAATCATATCGAATTCTTTTTTCATCACGTCACGTACACGAATAATTTTTCTATCTGAATCCATCATAATTCACCTTCCACCACATCAACTAATTGTTCTATCTGGTGAGCAACGCCCACCGCATCTTCGACATCTATCTGAATAGCAATACCCGTGCCCGGTCGTTCTTCGAACTCACCTATCTCACCGATTTTCTCTAGTATATGCCGACTCAAGTGCTCTTCAACTAAAAACAAAACAACATCACGCTGCGTTTCTAGTGAAAGCCCAAAAAACGTTTTCTTTTGTGCAAGACCTTCACCGCGAGCATTGTTAATAACCGTCGCACCTGTCGCTCCCGCTTCTCTTGCCGCATCCATCACTGCATCGGTTTTTGAATCTTCAACAAAAGATATTATCAATTTAAAATGCATAACATCACCCTCCTAATAATTATTTCATACTGTACCATCATTCGAAATAGTCTCACTCAACCTGTTGCATTCACTACGTATAAAACGTTTTATGATTCTCTACTTGATTTATTTTTTAAATAAAAGTCATCTAGTTTGGCTCGTTTCTTTAAGGCACGCGCATCTTTAAATTCAGACAATTGCGCATAAGCCATCACGGATATAATTGGGCACAAACTGGCAAAAGCAATCAAACCAAAACCGTCAATCAGTGGACTGCGTCCGGGTACCGTCTCGGCCAAACCCAGCCCAAGAGCTGCCACTAACGGTACAGTCACTGTTGAAGTTGTCACACCGCCCGAATCATAAGCTAACGGTATAATTAATTTTGGTGAAAAAAATGTTTGAATAACAACGATGACATAACCTGTAATAATAAAATAATGCATCGGTATGCCAGTAACAATTCGATATGAACCCAATGCCAGGCCAAATGCCACACCGATAGCAACAGCAATTCGCAAACCCCATACCCCTATTGCACCACCGGAGACTTCATTTGCTTTCATCGCAACAGCTATTAATGCTGGTTCAGCAATCGTTGTGCCCGCACCAATAGAAAAAGCAAATATATAAACCCAGTAATAATCCTGCCATTGCAGCGCCCCTACCGTAATACGGACGGTCTGCAAAAACTCAGGATTTGTCAACTGCTCAGCCATGCTACGACCGATTGGAAATAATGCCTGTTCAAGGCCAAGCAGAAAGAAAGTAATTCCAATCAAAACGTACAGCATGCCTATTAAAACTTTTTTTAAGTTCTTAACCCGCTTTCTGATAACCAGAAATTGAAAACCAAAAATAATTACCGCAATTGGCAAAATATCAAAGAAGGTAGCAACTAATAGTGCCGGTAATTCCTGTAGAAACTGCATCAGAAAATCATCCCGTAAGCCAATACAAAAATGATTGGAAACAGTGAAGCAAAAGCAATCAAACCAAAGCCATCGAGCATAGGATTACGCCCACTAATAGAAGACGCCAACCCAATACCTAAAGCTGTGACGAGTGGAACAGTAATTGTTGACGTCGTCACACCGCCTGAATCATAAGCGATACCGATAATTTCATCAGGGGCAAAACCCGTCAGGACGATCACCGTTACATAGCCAATCATTATTATGTATTGAATCGACCAGTCCAACAGAATACGTAACACACCCAAGGCAATTGCAAAACCAACGGATAGTGCAACCGTAAGTCTCAAGCCATCGGCGTAAGCCTCCATAGCTGATTCACTTAACTCAATCAGACCCGCTTTAGCGGCTACCTCAGATGCTTCTTCAGCTACCGCAATCAATGCCGGTTCCGCAATCGTCGTGCCAAAACCCAATGAAAACGCAAACAACAGCAACCAGAAGACACTGCCTTTACTGGCAAAAGCATGCGCCATCGATTCGCCGATGGGAAACAGCCCTTGCTCCAGACCCAGGATAAAGAAGGTAAGCCCCAGCACGACAAAACCAAGACCAACAAACGTTTGAAATAGATTTTCCGGGGCTTGCTGTAGAACAACAATTTGAAAGAAGGCAATAACAAAAACAATGGGCAGCAAGTCACGCAGACTGCCCCACAAAGAGTTTAAAAAAAGCTGTAGCGTATGTTTCAAAAAACTTGTCTCGTTATACTATCTGGCATTATTTAGGTCATTATTATTTAGGCTCGCGCTATTTAAGCTAGCCTCAATTAAGGCAAAAAAATCACTGCTATTTTTATAAGCTTCGGAAATTAACTCAGCTGGGTTCACTTCCATATATTGGGCAACTGATAGCGCCACATGCGGAAGAAAGCAGGGTTCATTACGACCTTTCTTAACGGGTTTCTCCTGCAGATCTCGCGGCAGTAAATATGGCGCATCGGTTTCCAGCATAATTCTATCCATCGGAATGTGTTTTACCGCCTGCTGTAGAGATAAACCTCTTCGTTCATCACATATCCAGCCGGTTACACCCACATACATATCCAGCAGAATATAATCATTAACTTCTTCGATGCTACCAGTAAAACAATGCGCCACAATTTTATTCAAATCATTACGGCAACTCTTTATTATTGAAATAAAGTCTTCATGCGCATCACGCTGATGTAGAAACAATGGCTTTTTACATTCGATAGCGATTTCCAACTGAGCTTCAAAAGCTCTAATCTGTTCCTTACGAGTTGAGAAGTTACGATTAAAATCCAAACCGCACTCACCGACTGCAACGACATTTTTTTGTTTAAGCATGTCACGCAGTTCGCTACCAAGGTCATTTGAGTAATCACTGGCATGGTGCGGATGCAGTCCGGCTGTTGCATAACAAATCGACTCATATTTCTGCGTTAACAGCATCGCCTGCTCACTGTGATTGATATCCGTACCAGTAACGATTAACTTTTCAACACCAGCTTGTTGCGCGCGAGCAACCACCTCTGGCAAATCTTTTTTAAAGGAACTACCGGTTAGATTGACACCGATATCAATATATTTTTCCATATCAGTTATCATATCAGCTATCTAAATTTATTTTACGGACAATTAACAATTTCCAGCCACTCAACAATTGCTGTTATCTGTTTTTCAAGCTCACGTTTGCAACAAGCCAAAGATTTGTGCGAAGAGAATAATTTTCCTCTGCTTACAAAGAAAAATGAACTAAAGAAAAAAGAGCAATATGATATGCAGCTTATTTTTCATGACGATCTGGTCGAGCTGCACGATACACAGTTAAACACCAATATATCCATTGATTTCGTTTCCGGCGCACTGGCACATCGTCATCAGTTTGGTGGTGGCCGCGGTCAAGCTATCGCCAAAGCGGTAGGCTTGAAATCAGGCAATAATCCGAGCGTTTTGGACGTGACGGCAGGTTTAGCCGGCGATGCTTTCGTGCTTGCTACATTGGGCTGCCCTGTCACCATGATTGAACGCTCAGCCATACTATTTATATTAATCGAGAATGCACTGGAGCGTGCATCACTCAGCGAAACATTTACCCCCATAATCCAACAGGGCTTCAAAGCAATAAATCATGATGCAAATGACTACATCAAAGAGCAATTGCTGAACGATAGCTCTGCACCTGATGTCATCTACATCGACCCCATGTACCCGGACAGGAAAAAATCTGCGTTGGTCAAAAAAGACATGCAAATACTGCAGCGGCTTCATGGCGAAGATGACAATTCTGCCGAACTATTAGACAATGCACTCAGATACGCAAGAAAACGTGTGGTCGTCAAAAGACCGGTTCAGGCTGAACCACTGAGCGACAGAAAACCGAATACCTGTATAAAGAGCAAGAAAACACGGTATGATATTTACACTATCGAAAAAATGTAAATAAAAAATGTCCGAACAACAAAAATCACAGACCTCTGATACACAGAAAGTTGAACGTAGAAGTACATGGTTAGATAAACATCAGCCCGGTCAGCAAGGTGATGTCATCTATGTTTTGAGAACAACACAGCAACACCACGTCATGCTCGGCATGATCGCCGATCAGAAAGCGAATATTGTACTTGGGGCTTTTCTTATATTTATCACCGTGACACAAAGCATTTTTAATGGTGACAGTCAGCACAGCATCTCGATGTGGGTTCTTTCAGCTTTTTTCACTATGTCTGCTATTTTTGCGCTACTGGTTATTACACCAAGATTCAGAAATACAAAGCCTACTTCAAGCACACCGTCAAACCTGCTGTTTTTTGGCAGTTTTTCTGCACTGGGTCAGGATGAGTATGTACAAGCAATGAAAGACGGTCTGCAAAACAACAATCAGGCTCGTACTCTCATCATGAGAGATATCTATCAAATCGGTAAGGTTTTAGAAAAGAAGTACATCAACCTCAGGTTGAGCTACATGTCACTGGGTATCGGTGTCGCCGCATCAACCATTACATTTGCAATAGCTCAGCTGAATCAGCTCTAAACATCAAGTTTATCAATCTCTGAAATTATTAAACTGCAGCGGTAGATCGATGTCGGCACCTTTAAGATAAGCCATCACTGCCTGCAGGTCATCACGCTTTTTGCCGGTCACACGCACCTGCTCACCCTGAATCGCAGCCTGCACTTTAAATTTCTGCTCTTTAATCATCTTGGTAATCTTTTTAGCATCTTCTTTATCGATGCCGTGTTTTACCGTAATCGTCTGATAAGCCCGTAGACCTCTTTCATCGACTTTGCCACGATCAAGACATCGATTGTCGATACCGCGTTTAGATAACTTGTTCACCATGATGTCGCGCATCTGTTTTAACTGGAAATCGCTGGAAGCTTCAAAGTTCATCTCGTATTCTTTAAGCACTATCTTTGCATCGCTGCCTTTAAAATCAAAGCGATTCGAAACTTCTCTATTCATCTGATCAACTGCATTAGTTAATTCATGGCTGTCGACTTCAGCAACAATATCAAACGATGGCATATAATTTCTCCATTAACACTTGTTTAAGTAGTAGATTAGAAATCTAGATTTTAATTCTAAGCTTTAATTCTAGACTTTAATTCTAGATTAAAATAAAAGCTCGATGGAGTATATTATGAATCAAGCAAAATATGAAACAAGCAAAAACTGAAACGACTTATTAATAGTTTGCACTATTTTAAAACTAACCAATAAAATCAAAAGGAATTTCATGGCTAAAGTAAATATCGTAAACTTAATTATTCCAATAGGCGCATTCAGTGCATGTATAGCTGTGGCAGCAGGCGCATTTGCCGCACATGGTTTAAAAGATGTTCTAAGTGTTGATTACCTCAATACATTCAGAACAGCTGCTGATTACCAGTTAGCACATAGCATTGGATTGATTATCGTCGGCATACTAAATCAGCAATATCAAAATCGTTGCAATATCGCTTCAGCAATTTTTATGTTTTTGGGTATTATATTATTCAGTGGCAGCTTGTATCTGCTCACTTTGACTGGCATCAAATGGCTAGGCATGATTACCCCAATAGGAGGCATCTGTTTTTTGATGGCATGGTTAATCCTTGGATTTAACTATCTACTGAAAGACTAAATACTAAAAAACAGAACAAGGCAGGAGGATGAGATGGCAAGCATACATCATCAGATCGGCGTAAATATTGATATATAAAGAGGTTTACTCTGCATTGACCACCCTGAAAGGTCTCTCAAACTGGTGGAGTAAAACCACCGGTGAGACTGAGACCGGAAGGGATTTACAATTTCATTTTGATGACGTCATATTAAATATGACGATAATAGAATTAGTTCCTGATAAAAAAGTTGTCTGGCAATGCACAGAAAAAGATGGCGAATGGAAAGACACCATTATTACTTTCGAACTTGAAGAAGCTTACGAGCAAGTATTTGTTAATTTCTCACACCGTCAGTGGAGCGAACAAAATAAATTCTGTTCACACTGCAGCACAAAATGGGCGGTATTTTTATTAAGCCTGAAAGACTATCTGGAAAAAGGCAAAGGCCAGCCTTTCCCTGATGACGTGCACATTAATCACATAAACTTCTAATCAACGAGGTCGTTTTTTATCCTGTATCGCCGAGCAGATACCACGCACGATACTTAACTCGCGCTGTGTGGTTTCTGCCCGGTTAAACAAACCTTTCAAACGACGCATGACAATATCCGGATTATTGGTGCCAAAAAACCCAAGGTATTTCAACGCATCGTGTAGGTGATCATACATACCATCTAATTGAGTCGAATTAGCCAGCGCGTCATAGCGATGCTTATTTCCCTTATGTTTCTTAATTTTATTTTCCGTCAGAGCCATACGGTATTCATAACAGACCACTTGCACCGCAGCGGCTAAATTTAAAGAACTGAAGTCGGGATTAGTTGGGATATGTAATAGTGCATTACATTTTTCCATCTCCTCATTGGTCAATCCACTGTTCTCACGTCCAAACACGATAGCAATATCACCCTGCTCAATATGCTCCAGAGATTTTTGCACGCATTCTCTGGGTTCTAAAATAGGCCATTCGATTGTTCTCAGGCGCGCACTGGTACCAGCCACCCAGACACAGCCTGATACTGCTTCATTCAAATCCTTTGCAATAGTGACATTATCCAGAATATCAATAGCACCGACCGAACGGCTTATCGCCTCCAGTGACGGGTAATGTTTAGGGTCAACCAGTGTTAAATGAGATAAACCCATATTCTTCATCGCCCTTGCCGCGGCACCAATATTGCCCGGATGCGAGGTATTAACCAGTACGATACGTATATTTTTCAATAGGGGGGGATTTGCTTGCTGTGTCATGGAGCGTATTCTGCTATGCTACGCACCAAATTAATACCGTTAGTTTTATCTTTTAATCAACGTTCTTTTATAAATATGCTTCCAATGCTAAATATTGCAGTACGCGCTGCGCGCGCTGCCGGCGACGTTATTGTCCAAAACATGGATCGACTTGATCGCATCAAAGTCGTCACCAAACAAAATAACGATTTCGTCAGTGATGTTGATCACCTGGCGGAACAGACCATCATCGCCATTATCAAAGAGGCTTATCCTGAGCATGGCATTCTTGCTGAAGAAAGCGGCACGCAAGCAGAAAGCTCAGAATACCAGTGGATTATTGATCCGCTCGATGGCACCACTAATTATCTTCATGGCTTCCCGCAATTTGCTGTTTCGATTGCACTTAAAGTAAAAGGCCGCATGGAAGTAGGCGTTATCTATGACCCAGTAGCACAAGAGTTATTTACCGCATCACGTGGCAACGGCGCTATGCTCAATGATAAAAAGATACGCGTGACGGGTCACAAAGGTTTAACCAACGCTCTACTTGGTACCGGTTTCCCCTATTATGACCAAAGCTATCTGGATACTTATCTGGAAACAATGAAGGAATTCATGCAAAAAACAGCGGGGCTAAGACGTCCCGGCTCTGCAGCATTAGACCTGGCCTGGTTGGCTGCTGGTCGTATCGACGGTTTTTGGGAATTTAATCTGAAAGCCTGGGATATTGCCGCAGGTGCACTCATCGTGAGAGAGGCTGGCGGTATCGTCAGCGACTTTGAAAATAAAGATGGTTACCTTGAAAGTGGCGATATCATTGCCGCTGCCCCCAAAGTTTTCCCGGATATGATTAAAATCATTCAACAGAAAGTCAACGCCAGTAACTATTTGAAACGATAGTTATAAGCGATAAGCGATGAGTTATAAGCGATAAGTTGTAACGATGAGCTGCAACGATAAGTTAAAACCATACAGAGGCTTTTAACTCACCTGCCTGGCAAAGTACCCGGCAGGCAAACTTCAGTCACTTATTCTTCGTCCGGCACACCCTGCCATAACATGTTGTAACCGACCTCAAAAGTGTGGTCACAATATCACCCATGTTCTGCTGAACGCGCTTATTGGCATCGCCAGTGTCCGACGTCACCTAGCCTTCAGCAGAGATGAAGCCCGCATTTTCAAATACCTGACCACCGATAAAACCGCCATTATCATCACCGTAGTTGTTTTTAACCACATTACACATTTCGCCAAGCAGTAACTCAACATCTTCAATACTGACCCCGTCTTTGAGGTCGACGACATTGAACAGCATTTTGCAGCCAAAGGGGATTTGAATTGGATGAAACACGGTAATGCCTTATATTTATTATAAAAGTATAAATAAAGTAAAAAAGGCTGCTCTTACGAGTTAGCCATTATGTGCCAGCCATTCCGCTTTGGTGTAGGCTTTAATCGTCAGCGCATGGATGGCGCCACTTAGAATATGTTCATTCATCAGGACATAAACCATCTTCTGCTCGGCCACCATGGATTTACCTTCAAACTCATCTGAAACCACGATTGCGGTATACTTACTGCCGTCTGCTGTTACTGTGGTTTCACAACCGTCGATACCAGCTTCTATAATACGTTTAACTTCACTTGTTTCCATCTTGATCTCTGCCTTAAAATCTATAAACAATTAATAATTTCGATATGTTACCGCGTAATCTACAAATTAACACCCAGTTTTATATAGTGTTATTTCCTGTCGCATTATTTTCGTCAACAGCAGAGTCTTAACACCTATGTTTAATCAGATCGTTTTACTGTGTCGTCCCGGATTTGAAAAAGAATGCGCGGGCGAAGTGATAGAACATGCCAACAAACTTCAGTTCCCCGCTTACATTCAAACAAAAGAAAAATCGGGCGTAGTCTTCCTTGTCAGCAGCAGCGAACAACAAACGGATGCCTTAATAACTCGAATTAACTTTCGGCAATTAATATTTGTACGCCAGTGGTTCACCAGCTGGTCTTCACAAGGAACCAATATAATCAGCCTTGATGAAACAGATCGACTGCCTGACATTTTAAAACCTATCAAATGTTTTGCAAAAGAACTCTATGACGTAGAGCTGGATTACCCGGACACCAATGAAGGTAAATCGCTCAATAAATTTTGCAAGCAATTCAAACCACATCTGGTCAACGCGTTAAAAAAGAATCGTTTGCTATCTGCCCATGCAAGATGGCGCTTACACCTATTTTTTACTGACTCGCTCAATGTGATGATAGGTATCGCACCGATAGACAATAGTGACAAAAATGCGATGGGGATCTCAAGGCTAAAAATGCCGGGCGCAGCGCCTAGTCGCTCAACCTTAAAACTGGATGAAGCCATCAAATGGTTTTTATCCGATGAACAACAGCCTCAATTATTTAAACCGGGGTTAACAGCCGTGGATCTGGGTGCGGCGCCTGGTGGCTGGAGCTGGCAGCTAGTACAACGCGGCTGTCATGTTACAGCGATAGACAATGGGCCGATGCAAACAGAATTGATGAAAACCGGTATGGTCGAACATTTAAAAACAGATGCTTTTACTTACACACCAGCTAGAAAGGTTGACTGGTTAGTCTGTGACATGGCAGAACGTCCTCTGCACGTCAGCAGATTAATCGCTCGATGGTTCACCAATAACTACTGCCGAAATGCCATCTTTAATTTAAAATTACCGATGAAAAAACGCCTTGTTAATGTACAGGAATGTTTAGCTTTAATTGAACAAATTCTGACGCAAGAAAAAATTAAACACACTATTCAGGCAAAACACCTATATCATGATCGTGAAGAAATAACCGTATGTATCACCACCTGAACACCGTTATTAACAAGCGAAGGCTTACACCATGACAAACTCCATCTACTGGTACGATTTCGAAACCTTTGGCCTCGATCCTCGATACGATCGCTTGTCACAGTTTGCCGGTATTCGTACCGATGAAGACCTAAACATCATCAGCGATCCGCTAACCTTGTACTGCAAACCTGCTGATGACTGCTTACCTAGTCCCTATTCCTGCATGGTCACAGGAATAACACCACAGAAGGCATTGGCCGACGGTGTTAACGAAGTCGAATTTATTTCCAGCATACACAAAGAGTTTTCAGTACCTGGTACTTGTATCGCTGGTTACAACAATATTCGTTTTGATGATGAGTTCACCCGCAATGCGCTTTACCGTAATTTTTTTAATGCCTATTCACATGAATGGCAACACGGAAATTCACGCTGGGACATCATCGATACCGTTCGTTTAACACGTGCCTTAAGACCCGAGGGCATCAACTGGCCGGAACAAGATGGTCACCCCAGCATTCGATTAGAGTTACTGACCAAAGAAAACAATATCAAACATGAAGCGGCGCATGACGCTATGTCTGACGTTTATGCAACCATTGCAGTTGCCAAACTAATCAAAGAAAAACAACCACGCCTTTATGACTATATATATGGCATGCGCAAAAAAGGCGAAGTCAGTAAACAGATTAACCTGCGCACACATGATGCCCTACTCCACGTATCATCACGTTACTCTGCAGAACGTGGTGCTATCGCGATGGTTATGCCACTATGCCAGCACCCGGTGAATAAAAATGGTTTCATCATGTATGACCTCAACGTTCATCCGGAACAGTTTCTCGAAAGTGATGTCGATGAGATGGCAGCAAGACTATACACACCTGCTGCTGAGTTACCCGAAGGTGTTGCACGCATACCGCTAAAACAGATACACATCAATAAGTGCCCGATTATCGTGCCATTAAAAACAATGGATAATAGCGCGGCTGAAAGATTGCAGATTAATGTAGAGACATGTTTACAGCATCGTGACATTATCCTGCAGCACATCGATGAATTTGCCAGCAAAACCTCACGCATCTTTCAGCAAAGTGATTTTCCTGAAGTTAATGACCCGGATGGTCAGCTTTACTCAGGTGGTTTTTTCAGTCGCGATGATAGTCAACGCATCGATACGATTAGAAATACATCTGTTGCAGATCTCGCCGATTTGCAATTCAATTTTGATGATGACCGCCTGGAAGAAATGTTATTTCGCTATCGTGCCAGAAACTATCTCGAAACATTAACGGATAAAGAGCTCAAACAGTGGAATGCCTACCGGCACGAAAAATTCACAAATCCTGCCACCTCAAATCGTACGATGAACCAATTTTTAGCTGAAATTGAAGAAATTCAACAAGCACCAGACACCGTTGGCAGCCAATTGGTGGTACTTGAAGACCTGATTTCGTATGCAAACACAGTAAAAAGGCAATCAATCTAATATTAATTCTTAAATAAAAACAATGACATAATGATTTACTGCCCGTATAATCACTCACCAAGCATTGAATATATTAGTGTTTTATAATATAGTTCGCCCACTGGTCACAAAGACCACAAGCGCATGAATTTATTATTTTAATATTGCTGTACTAACAAAACTATGAGGGTTTCAAAATGAAAACATTACAACTTATTGCTGCTGCAACTATCCTAGCTGCTTCAACAACTGTTTCTGCTGGCTGGAATATGCCTTTCTTCGGCGACGATGACAACAACTCTAATTCAAACATGAACAATGATGGAACTGGTTCAGGTTCTGGCGACGGCGCTGCTGACGGTTCTGGTGAGGCTTCTGGTTCTTTCTCTATGAACATGGGCGGATCTGCTAAAGGTTCAGGTAAAGGCAACACAGACGCAAACGCTACTGGCGACAGCAGCAACACAGGTTCTGGTAATGCTACAAACGGTTCTAACGGTTCTTACAATGGTAACAACAACATGAATCAAGCTGGTAACGGCACAGGTACTGGCTCTGGTAACGGTTCAAGCGATGTTGACGGTTCTGGTGAAGCTTCAGGTTCTTTCTCTTTCGGTATGAAGGCATCTGGTAAAGGCGCTGGTAAAGGAAACAGCAACGCTTCTTCTAACAACTACTACAACGGCTCTAACGGCTACAATGGTTCTAACGGTTACAGCAACGCTCCTGCTCCACAGGCTGCACCTGCTCCAGCCACTACACCTGCTAAATAAACCAACGTTTAGTTAGTTTTATAAAAAGCCCGGCCTCTGGTTAACAGAGACCGGGCTTTTTTTATGTACAGGATGTACGGTATGACGCGATGCCATGGATGGCAAGGAGCGGCGCATGCCCATGGATGGGCGGTATAAAGCAAAGAGCCATGGATGGCGGTGTGTGTATTATCAGGATGTCACTGCGTTATAACCGTCTAAATAACATAAAAGCTCCTGCATAACGGTAAGATTTAACCAATGAATCACTAATACCCCTGCAGACCAAACCATTCGTTCACCCATACAAAACTTTTTTCCACATAATAAACAATCCCTTATGCAAACATCTCTGACAAATATCAATTAGAACTTGCTTATATTAGTATTTTATAATATACTTTCCTCACTGGTCGAAAAGGGCCAAAGCGCGTGAAATTATTTTTTTAATATTGCCGTATAAAACAAACTTTGAGGGTTTCAAAATGAAAACATTACAAACTATCGCTGCTGCAACTATCTTAGCTGCTTCTACTACTGTTTCTGCTGATTGGGATATGCCTTTCTTCGGCGACAACAACAACTCTAACTTCGGTAACAACAGTTCACAGAACGGTACTGGTAACGGTAACGGCGCTGCTGACGGTTCTGGCGAGTTCGACGGCTCTTTCTCTTTCGGTATGAAAGCATCGGGTAAAGGCGCTGGCAAAGGTAACGGTACTTCTGACAGCTACTACAACGGTTCTAACGGCTACAATGGTTCTAACGGTTCTTACAACGGTTCTAACGGTTCTTACAATGGTAACAACGACATGAACCATTCTGGAAACGGTACTGGTGCTTCTGACGTAGACGGTTCTGGCGAATTCGACGGTTCTTTCTCTTTCGGTATGAAAGCATCGGGTAAAGGCGCTGGTCGTGGTAACGGTTCTTCTGACAGCTACTACAACGGTTCTAACGGATACAATGGTTCTAACGGTTACTACAACGGTTACGCTCCTGCTCCTCAAGCTGCTCCTGCTGTAGCTCCAGCTCCACAAGCTGCTCCAGCAACTGAAGCTAAATAAGTTTTAGTTACATAGCTTATAAAAAGCCCGGACTCTGATAATCAGAGCCCGGGCTTTTTTTATGCCCATGGATGGGCGGTATAGCACAAGGAGCCAGGGATGGCGGTGTGCATATGGTCAGGATGTACGGTATGACGCGATGCCATGGATAGCAAGGAGCGGTGCATGCCCATGGATGGGCGGTATAGCGCAAGGAGCCAAGGACGGCGGTGCGTATATGATTAGGATGTACGGACAGATATTTTCTCCTAGGCAACCGCTCCTTGGTAATTGCTCCTGCATTACTCTAATACCGTCCATCCTTGGACATATGCATTGTACTAATAAGCTCCAGCCATGTAGTGATGCAATATCTGTACTTCCGCCATCCGTGGCAGTCGTATAGCGCAAAGAACGTGTGCACTAATCCATAGTTTCATTCATTTTGGTTAATCGATCCCTCGCTCCTCCGCGAAAAACCGTTGCCACTTTTTTAACAGGTCATTCTCCTGCTTTAAACGAGCATTTTCTTTTTGAAGTTGTTTTAATTTAGTAAGTTCTTTTGTCTCTTTGTTTAAACTTACAACTTTTTTACGCTTGTCCGGCATAATTACACCTTCACGATATTCTTTTCGCCAACGCGACAGCATGAACGGATGAATATCTAACGTTGTCGCAACTTCTTTAACTTGAACACCGTCCAATAAATTTAATTGAACAACTTTCGTTTTAAATTCATTACTATACTGCTTTGTTTTTCTGTATTTTGTAAATCTTGGCATTAACACTCTCCATTTTAGTTAGACTTTGTTGTCTACTAAAATGGGGGAAGAACACTGGCCAACTGCAGTGTTGTTAGATTTTTCTTTTAAATTCATAAAGTTATAATCCATATTGCTATTACGAACACTCGGTATATACTATTAGATATATACCATTATAGCGAGGTGACGACATGAGCGCACAAACAGCCAAAATTTTTATGAACGGACGTAGCCAAGCCGTACGTTTACCTAAAGAGTACCGTTTTGATACTGACGAGGTTTACATTACAAAGCAAGGTGAAAATATCATTATTTCTGCAAAAGAACCCACCTGGGATGATTTTTTTGATTCTAAATCAGCTTTTAATGATGATTTTTTACAAGACAGATTAGATGAAGTGCCACAAGAAAGGGATTTTGATTGATGTATATGCTTGATACCAATATTTGTATTTATGTTTTAAAAAATCACTCAGATCAATTACGACACAAGTTTAAAGCTATAAAAAAAATTTGTATTTCATCTGTTACCTATGGTGAGTTGTGCTTTGGAATTGAAAATGGAGATAACCATTTAAAAAAAGAACGATGGGAGCAACTTGAGAACTTTACACAAAGGCTGCTGATTGAACCTTGGGATGCTGAAGCAGGTAAACACTATGGCGCGATTAGAGCACAGTTAAAAAAGGAAGGTACGCTAATAGGAAATAACGATATATTTATTGCAGCCCACGCGCGAAGTATAGATGCAGTGCTGGTTACAAATAATGTACGTGAGTTTAATAGAGTGTCTGACCTTACTGTAGAAAATTGGATTTCAGATTAAGGTTTTTAAAATATAACGTCTAGGGTAAGGCGCGCGACGCTTTTTCGGTGTCGCACTTGACCCGCTTGTTGAACGAAGCCGCTACCGCGGCAGAACCCCAAATACTTTGTTCATAGTAATATTTCCATTCCCAGCTTTGGGATTAACTTTAGGTAATTAAAGGGGTCAAAGGGGTCGGTGACAACTGATAATCATTCAACATTGTAAATAATTCTCAATTGTCACCGACCCATTTTATTTTCCTGTCTGTGGGGACATTTAAACATTTTTTTCAGACATAAAAAACGGCAGCCTTAAAGACTGCCGCTATTATGCTAGTGAAATTGTTTATGCCTTACGTCTAGCTACACCGATTAAACCGATAAGACCTGAGCCGAATAGCCAGACAGCGGCTGGGACAGGAACGGTCCTGAGTTCAAATGCCATATCCTCTCCCGGCAGCAGATCCCATAGAAAAGGATTTGGATTTAAGGGAGGCATAAAGTTATGAACAGCATTACCATTCCAGTGGTCACTTGACTCCTGCCAGCCCCATTGGACAGGGGCTCCACCCTGATCTATTGCCTGAATTGAAATCCAATAAATATTCCCGGCTATCAGGTCGAAAGGGACATCCAGAACAACATCGTACTGGAATACGGTCTGGGTGCTGTATGAACGATCAATAACCCCAAAACTCTGAACCTCAATGTCGGCAAGATCTATGTAGAAGCCCCTTCCTGCCGCCGCTCCTGGATGGCCCCAAGGTGGGAAAGCACTTCCTGCCGGAACATCCTGGTAAAAAGAAATATTAAATCCTGTCACGATTTCAGGGGTACCCACTCCAGGATCACCCCAGCCACCACTGTGGCGATAGGGATAAGTATTTATGCCATTATATGTTGAATCCCAGTATGAGCCCCACCATCTTATGCCGGTGACAGGGGCTCCGTTCCGGTAGAGGAAGTCGTCTGCAACCTGGGATGAAACCTGGTTTTCAGATGAAAACGCATAGCCGTTACTTGGGTTCATGCTTGGCAGTTGCGACCATTTTGCAACGGACCCATGGGCAACTCCGACGAAAATAATTACGGAAATAAGTATAATTCCCATGGAAAATTTTTTCATTTTCTTACTCCTCTTTGTAAGTCACTCTCAGTTTTAATGTTTTCTTGCAGCTTCTTGAGCTATTGCGAGTAAGTCTTCTTTTTTCATTGTTTGCCTATCCTCTCCATTATGGAGTTAACGATAGACAATTACACAGATTTTTTTACAGTCTCGCATTAAGTTAAGCCTGTTTAATAATAAGTGATAAAGCCAGTGCGCGAATGATTCTCATTTGTCATCGCCCCCTTTAATACCGATAGTGAAAAATCACCCTTCTCTTCCTTTATTTAGTTTTATTTGCCCGCCATTGAGACGAAAGAATAAATCTACAAGCAATATTCATGCAGGCTTTAGATAATCAGGATATTACAGATACTTAGAAGTAATGTTGATTTGAATCAATATAAATAATTAAAGGGGTCGGTGACGAATGGCACTTACTTAAGCTGAAAAGGCACTTTCTCTCGGTAAATTCGTCATTGCGAGGTACGAAGCAATCTCTGGCAGATAGGCATCAGACACTAATAGATTGCCGCGCTACTCCTCGCAATGACGGAGATTTCGGCTTAAGTAAGTGCCATTCGGGTCAGATGAAACTTACACAACTTCTGATCGTAACCTGGGTCTGCCCATCTTCGCCGGCCTTACCCATCTGTTGTACAGCCGCTCAACCTCATCCTTGAACCACTTCCCTCCCAGAGCCAACCCCAACCCCTTGTTCACAGCCAACCGGATATCCGTTATCAACTCATCATCCATATGAGTACTGAACAATGCCCGGTATACACTCTGCCTTATCGAATCAGTATCCCCCAGGGCAATATATTCTCCATGGGGCGTGCTCATCTTGACAGCTTTCCCAAATGATGACTATATTAACAAGAAGATAAGTCTGATCAAGTTGAAAGTTTCATCTGATCTCACTTATTTAAAAGTGCCTCTTCTCGGCACCATTCAAAAATAACCATGAACAGCCACAAATTTCCTTATGCAATCCACTTCCGTCCATTGCCAAACAACCGCATCCACGCCCCATTCTCCTGCCACTCCTCAGGATACCAGGAATGCTGCACTGCCCTGAACACGCGTTCCGGGTGCGGCATCATAATCGTCACGCGTCCGTCGCTGGTGGTAAAGCCGGTATTACCCAACGGTGAACCATTAGGGTTTGCAGGATAGGTTTCGCTTGTTTTGCCGTGGTTATCGACATAACGTAATGTACTAATAGCATTTTTAATTTGTGCTTCATCACGATACTCTGCCCTGCCTTCACCATGGGCAACAGCTATCGGCATACGAGAACCTGCCATGTCTGCCAGCAGGATGGAAGGTGATTCAGTAACTTCAACCATGCTGAAACGTGCCTCAAACTGCTCTGAGTTATTGCGCACAAAATGAGGCCAGTGCTCAGCACCGGGGATGAGGTCTTTGAGGTTGGCCATCATCTGGCAACCGTTGCATACGCCAAGGCTAAAGGTATCTTCACGATTGAAGTACTGCTGGAATACATCACGTGCGCGCGGGTTGAACAGGATGGATTTCGCCCAGCCTTCACCGGCACCGAGTACGTCACCATAGGAGAAACCGCCACAGGCGACCAGGCCTTTGAATTCGTCGAGTTGCACTCCGCGATCAATGATGTCACTCATATGCACATCGATGGATTCAAAACCAGCACGATCAAAGGCTGCTGCCATTTCGATGTGACCGTTAACGCCCTGCTCGCGCAGGATGGCAATTTTAGGCCGCGCTGTATTGATATAAGGCGCAGCTACATTCTCATTGACGTCAAATGTTAAGTGCGCGTGCAGTCCAGGATTGTCCTGACTGATGCTGTCAAATTCCTGCTGTGCACATTCCGGATTATCACGCAGGCGTTGCATGTGATAACTGGTTTCACTCCAAACCTGTTGCAAAAATTCACGTGAGGCAGAAAATAGCGCAATGCCATTATTGTTAATGGTCACCTGGTCTTCTTCGTGTATTTTACCAAGCTCATGAAGACAGTCAGACAGGCCTGCTTCAGCAAATGCCGCTTCAACGCTTTCCATATCATCACCGCGAATTTGAAAAACACCGCCAATTTCTTCATTAAATAAAACCGAAACAGCATCGCTATTGCCGTCACTTAACATTGAGTCAAGTTGAATATCCAGACCACAATGTCCTGCAAAAGCCATTTCAGATAAACAGGCAAACAGACCACCATCGGAGCGATCATGCCATGCAATAACTTTTCCCTGTTGATTTAATTTCTGGATAACATTAAAGAATGATTTTAGTTGTTCGGCATCATCAACATCCGGTGGCACATCACCCACCTGTTTACAGGTCTGCGCCAGAGCAGAACCACCCAGGCGGTTTTCACCATTACCTAAATCAATAAGCAATAAAGCAGTATCTTTTATATCGCTACGAATTTGTGGTGTTAAAGTTTTACGTACATCTGTTACAGGTGTAAATGCGGTAATAATTAATGATAAAGGCGAAGTCACTGATTTATCGCCCTGTTGATCTTTCCAGATGCTTTTCATCGACATCGAGTCTTTACCCACAGGAATGGTAAGACCCAGTTGTGGGCAAATTTCCATACCAACCGTTTTTACGGTGTCGTATAAAATAGCATCTTCACCGGGATGACCAGCGGGTGCCATCCAGTTGGCTGACAGTTTTATATCAGACAGTTTTTCTATCGAGGCGGCCATAATATTGGTGAGTGATTCAGCAATCGCCATACGTGCAGAAGCCGGTCCATCGAGCAGCGCAATCGGGGTGCGCTCCCCTATCGCCATGGCTTCACCACAGTAACCCTCATAAGAAGACGTTGTCACCGCAACATCAGCGACCGGTACCTGCCAGGGGCCAACCATTTGATCACGTGTCACCATGCCGGTAACGGTACGGTCACCAATGGTAATCAGAAAACTTTTATTGGCGACCGAAGGTAATCGTAAGACATTAAAAGCCGCTTCGGTAATATCAATAGCATGTGTATCCAGTGCATCATGTTTAACCGTGACACGCTGCACATTACGTAACATTTTTGGTGGTTTACCCAGCAACACATCCAGTGGCATATCCACAGGATAATTATCAAAGTGCCGATCATGCAGTTTTAAAGTTTTAGCTTCTGTGGTCTCACCTAAAATGGCATAAGGACAACGTTCACGCTGACACAACTTTTCGAAATCCTCAATGCGCTGTGGATTAACCGCAATCACATAACGTTCCTGTGATTCATTACTCCAGATTTGCATGGGTGTCATACCCGGTTCGTCATTATGCACCTCACGTAATTCAAATTCGGCACCACGCCCGCCGTCATAAACCAGCTCAGGCAAGGCATTTGACAGACCACCTGCACCAACGTCATGGATTGATAGAATGGGATTACTATGTTGTGACCAACAAGCATCAATCACTTCCTGACAGCGTCTTTCCATTTCAGGATTACCCCGTTGTACTGAAGCAAAGTCGAGATCTTCTGCACTGGCACCGCTGTCCATTGATGAAGCGGCACCACCGCCGAGTCCAATTAACATTGCCGGGCCACCCAGTACCACAATCGGCGTACCAACAGGTAGTTGAAGTTTTTCAATATGCTGCTGACGAATATTGCCGTAACCACCAGCCAGCATAATCGGTTTGTGATAACCGCGAACTTCTTCGCCCGGCTTTCCATCGATCATGGGCCCGGCCACTTTTTCTTCAAAGGTACGGAAATAACCACATATATTGGGACGACCAAATTCATTATTAAATGCCGCTGAACCAATCGGCCCTTCCAGCATAATATCGAGTGCAGAAACAATACGTTCCGGTTTACCGTAATCCGTTTCCCACGGTTGTGGACAGTCCGGTATTTTCAAATTAGAAACAGAAAAACCACTTAAACCAACTTTGGGTTTAGAACCACGACCGGTTGCGCCTTCATCACGAATCTCACCACCCGCGCCGGTAGCCGCGCCTGGAAACGGCGATATTGCCGTTGGGTGGTTATGTGTTTCCACCTTCATCAAAATAGCGATATGTTCATCAGCATAGTTGTACTGATGTGTCTTATCATCAGGCATAAAGCGTTTTGCTTTATGCGAAGCGATTACTGATGAATTATCACTATAGGCACTTAATACATCTTCTGAATGCGATTCATAAGTGTTGCGGATCATATTAAATAAAGATCTGTCCTGCTGCTCTCCATCAATAATCCAGTCTGCATTAAAAATTTTATGACGACAGTGCTCTGAGTTGGCCTGGGCGAACATCATCAGTTCCGCATCCACCGGATTACGTTTTACAGAGATAAAATGTTCCATTAAATAGTCAATTTCATCAGCCGACAGTGCCAGGCCTAATTGCTGATTGGCTTCATTCAGCGCATCCTTGCCCTGGCCAAGAATATCAACAGATTCACCTTCTGCAGGTTCATGATGACCAAACAAACAACTAGCTGCGTCCAGCTCATCCAGCACCATTTCAATCATACGGTCATGTAAACAATCAGCGATGTCTTGCTGTTGTGCAGCGCTCCATTGGAATGGTTCATCACTTTTGGCACCATTACATTGAACATGGTAAGCAATACCACGCTCTATTCGGTTAACGCCCTGCAAACTACAATTATGGGCGATATCCGTGGCTTTTGAGGACCAGGGAGAAATAGTACCTGCACGGGGCACAACCAGAAATAACTTGCCCTCACTTGAAACCTCCGCCATATGCGGTCCATATCGTAGTAATTTTTCTATAACGCCAGTTTCTTCACTACTTAAGGTGTTATCGGCATCAACAAAATGCACAAAATGCGCGCTAAGCTGTGAAGCTTGCGGTAAAACCAACTGAATTTGATTTAGTAACTTTTCCTGACGAAATACGGATAACGCGGGTGAGCCAATGAATGTCTGCATTTTTAGGTCTGATTTATTAGATTTTTAATTATTGTCGCGCTAGTCTGAAGCCTGAAACTCTGGCCAGACACGCTGAAATTTAAGGCAGAATTTTACCCTGATTTGACTTTCAAGTCGCCCTCTATAGCTAGGGAGCCTCTGAACAAGTCTGGGTGATACAGATTGAGATTCAGAATTTTTAAGAGCAAGGCGGTAAGTGCTTGTAATAGTTATTCTATTGCAAGTGCTTGCCAACGCAGCTATTGGTAATTATGGACTCAAGCTGTTCATCCATGACTTGTTCAGAGGTTCCCTAGAAATCATAGTTACAAATATCTCGTCATTCCGGCATGCCTTTAGCCGGAATCCACGCCTGTTTAGGTACAGAGTTCAGTGTAAAACAAAAAAATGGATACCGGCTAAAAACAAGCCGGTAAAACAACGTCTATTTTTGACTTGTT
>JAUVDN010000071.1 GCA_030595325.1 Gammaproteobacteria bacterium
CATGATGTTATGGTGGGCACTGCCCACTCTACAAGTTACAGATATATTTAAAGAGTAAAATTTATGAGTAAGGCAAAAACACTATACGATAAATTATGGGACGATCATGTCGTTCGTACTGAAAAGGACGGTACGGCATTATTGTATATTGATCGCCACCTGGTGCACGAAGTGACATCACCACAGGCATTTGAAGGCCTGAGGATAGCTGGTCGCAAACCATGGCGTGCCAGTTCGATTGTCGCTGTGCCTGATCATAATGTACCGACCACGGATAGAAGTGCGGGTATTACCGATCCTGTAGCTAAGCTGCAGGTTGAAACGCTGGATAATAACTGTAAAGAATTCGGCCTGACTGAATTTGATATGTCAGATGTGCGTCAGGGCATCGTGCACGTGATCGGCCCTGAGCAGGGTGCAACCTTACCGGGCATGACGGTGGTCTGCGGTGACTCACATACTTCTACACACGGCGCCTTTGGCGCACTGGCATTTGGTATTGGTACTTCAGAAGTCGAGCATGTTCTGGCGACGCAGTGTCTGATGCAGAACAAGAGCATGAATATGCTGGTCTCTGTCGATGGTGAAGTGCACTCGGGTGTAACGGCAAAAGATATCGTACTGGCGATTATTGGCCAGCTGGGTACTGCAGGTGGTACTGGCTACGCAATCGAGTTTGGTGGTGATGCAATTCGTGCACTATCGATAGAAGGACGCATGACAGTGTGTAATATGGCGATCGAAGCAGGCGCTCGTGCAGGCATGGTAGCGGTTGATCAGACCACGATAGATTATGTAAAAGGGCGTCCCTATTCACCTACCGGTGACGTGTTTGAAAAAGCCGAAGCACACTGGTCTACTCTGCATAGTGATGATGGTGCGCAGTTTGATAAAGTGATCCATCTCAATGCAGCTGATATCAAACCGCAGGTTACCTGGGGAACATCCCCTGAGATGGTGGTCGATATCGACTCAGTGGTTCCAAACCCAGATGATATCAGTGACAAAGTAAAAGCAGACGGTATGCGCAAAGCACTGGCTTATATGGGGCTGGAAGCTGGCACGCCAATCAATGAAATCACAGTGGATAAAGTATTTATCGGTTCGTGTACCAACTCGCGTATAGAGGATCTACGTGATGCGGCACAGGTTGCTCAGGGTAATAAGGTGTCGGATAATATCAAGCTTGCCATGGTGGTTCCAGGCTCAGGCCTGGTGAAAAAGCAGGCAGAAGAAGAAGGTCTTGATAAGATATTTATCGATGCAGGATTTGAATGGCGTGAACCGGGTTGTTCGATGTGTCTGGCGATGAATGCAGATCGACTGGAAGCGGGTGAGCGTTGTGCATCAACGTCAAACCGTAATTTTGAAGGCAGGCAAGGGCAAGGTGGTCGCACGCATCTGGTTAGTCCTGCGATGGCCGCAGCCGCAGCAATTAATGGGCGCTTTACAGATATAAAGTAACAAATATTATTTAACTTATAACTTAAACGAGAGATATAAAATGAAATTATTAATCACATTGGCATTTATGTTTTCAGTGCTTACTGCGTGTAACTTTAAAGAAGGTTTAAAAGAAGCCGGCGATACTATTCAAGATGGGGCATCAAACGTTACAGAAGCAGCTAAAGAGGCACCGGCTGATGTAAGTGAAGCATCAAATAAAGCTGAAGCAGATGTTAAAAATTAAAAGATAAATATAGAAGTAATAATATAGAAATAATGACACAAAAATAATAGCATGCAAAAATTTACACAACATACAGGAATCGTTGCACCGTTGGATCGGCCGAACGTCGACACCGATGCGATCATCCCCAAGCAGTTTCTGAAGTCGATCAAACGTTCGGGTTTTGGACCGAATGCATTTGATGACTGGCGTTATCTGGATGAAGGTGGTCCTGATATTGATAATGCTGGACGAAAATTAAATCCTGATTTCATATTGAATCAGTCACCCTATGATCAGGCAACAATACTGCTAGCCCGTGAAAACTTTGGTTGTGGTTCATCGCGTGAACATGCTGTGTGGGCGTTAGATGATTTTGGCTTTCGTGCAGTAATTGCACCGAGTTTTGCAGATATCTTTTACAATAATAGTTTTAAAAATGGGTTGTTACCTATTGCGCTGGGCGCAGATGTTGTCGATGACATGTTTGATAGAGTAATGGGAAAACAGGGTCTGGAGCTCACGATAGATCTTGCTACGCAAACAGTCAGTTGTGATGGTGAAGAGATTTCCGGTTTTGAGATAGATGCTTTCCGCAAGCACTGTATGTTAAATGGTCTGGATGACATCGCACTCACGCTGCAATATGCTGATGAGATAAAAACGTACGAAGATAATAGAAAAAAAACTGCCCCCTGGTTGTTTTAATTGTTAGAGAATAGAGAGTTATGAGTTTAAAAATTGCAGTGATGCCAGGTGATGGTATCGGTATAGAGATTGTTGCAGAAGCAGTCAAGGTTTTAAATCACTATAAGAGTAACGGTCGTCTCGATATCGAGCTGAGTGAAGCGCCAGTGGGTGGTGCGGGTTACGATGCTGCCGGCAAACCGCTGCCTGATGAAACACTGGCGCTGGCGAGGTCTTCTGATGCTATTTTATTCGGTGCCATCGGTGGCCCGCAATATGATGGCCTGGCACGTGAACTTCGCCCGGAGCGAGGTTTACTTGCGCTGCGCTCAGAACTCGAATTATTTGCAAACCTGCGCCCTGCTATTTTATATCCGCAACTGGCCGATGCGTCATCTCTAAAACCAGAAGTAGTCTCTGGTCTCGACATCATGATCGTTCGTGAATTAACCGGTGGCATCTATTTTGGTGAGCCTCGTGGTATAGAAACTGATGCTTCAGGTGAGCGCAAAGGCTTTAATACGCTGGTCTATAAGGAGAGTGAGATCGACCGTATCAGCCGTGTCGCTTTTGATATCGCGATGAAACGCGGCAAACGTCTGTGTTCAGTTGATAAAGCCAATGTGCTGGAAGTTTCAGAACTGTGGCGTGAAGTGGTCACGAAAACGTCCAGTGAATACCCTGAAGTTGAACTGAGTCATATGTATGTCGATAACGCATCCATGCAGTTAGTAAAATGGCCGAAACAGTTTGATGTCATGGTCACTAAGAATATGTTTGGTGATATCTTATCTGACACGGCTGCCATGCTTACCGGCTCGATCGGTATGTTGCCTTCAGCGTCATTGGATGCTAATTCAAAAGGTATGTATGAGCCCATTCATGGCTCAGCGCCTGACATCGCAGGTAAAGGCGTGGCGAATCCATTGGCGACCATCTTGTCGGTAGCGATGATGTTGCGTTATACCCTGAACCACGCTGAACTGGCGGATGAGATAGATGCTGCTGTTGGTAAAGTGTTAGATAAAGGGTTACGTACTGCAGATATTATGGCGGAAGGCTGTAAAGAGGTAGGTACTGTCGAGATGGGTGAGGCCGTACTGGCAGAACTGTAAAGAATTGTTGTCCACAGATGCACACAGATAGCGATAAAGTATTATTTTTTTGAAAATCCCTTCTCCCACTGGGATACCTACATGGATGTAGGTAGTTCGACAAAGCAGGAGCACTTGTCTAGAAGGCTAGGATGAGGGTGTTTTAATGATGCCCTCACCCCAACCCTCTCCCAAAGTGAGAGGAAGTGAATGTGTATATTTATCTACAGATGATATTATTTTTAAATTATTTAGTGAAAGAAAGTTATGAGTAAAACATATGATGTTGCAGTAGTGGGTGCCACCGGTGCGGTTGGTGAGACTATGTTGTCTATTTTGGCAGAACGTAAATTTCCTGTTGGTGAGGTTTATGCATTAGCCAGTAGCCGTTCAGCCGGTAAACGTGTTGAATTTGGTGACAAAACTTTAGTTGTGCAGGATTTAGATAAGTTTGATTTTAAAAAAGCACAGATTGGTCTATTCTCGGCAGGCGCATCTATCTCAGAAAAATATGCACCGATTGCGGCAGAAGCTGGATGTGTTGTTATCGATAATACTTCACAGTTTCGTTATGACGACGATATTCCACTAGTCGTGCCTGAGGTGAATCCTCATGCGATTGCTGATCATAAAAAACGCGGTATTATCGCTAACCCAAACTGTTCGACTATCCAGATGCTGGTGGCATTAAAGCCAATTTATGATGCGGTTGGTATTACACGTATTAACGTTGCTACTTATCAGGCAGTTTCTGGTACCGGTAAAGAAGCCATCGAAGAATTAGCAGGTCAGACTGCACGTCTGCTAAATGCTAAACCAATGAAGTGTGAAGTTTATCCAAAGCAGATAGCCTTTAACGTGTTGCCGCAGATCGATGTGTTTATGGAAAACGGTTACACCAAAGAAGAAATGAAAATGGTGTGGGAAACAAAGAAGATATTCGAAGACGATGATATCGTAGTGAATCCTACAGCAGTTCGTGTCCCGGTATTTTATGGTCATTCTGAAGCGCTTCATATCGAAACCAAAGAAAAGATTACCGCTGAAAAAGCAACTGAATTACTGTCTAAAGCGGATGGTGTTGAGGTTCTGGATGAGCGTAAAGATGGTGGCTACCCGACGGCTGTCACTGAAGGTGCAAACAACGATGCGACTTATGTTGGCCGTATTCGTGAAGACATTTCACATGAAAAAGGTCTCGATATGTGGGTAGTGTCGGACAACGTGCGAAAAGGTGCAGCATTAAATAGCGTACAAATTGCTGAGATTTTGATAAAAGAGTATTTATAACCTATAGTTATATCTGCAAACTTAAAGTATATTATTAATAATAAGCTTAAGAGTGGCGTTGTAATGCGGTTTTTTGACAATATATGAGTGCTTTAGCGCTTATGTTTAGTTCTTAAATTGAGTAGCTACGCCAGATAATAAGCCGATAACAATAAGAATAAATCGTGGTTTAACACTGCTTACATGTATAAAAGCAGGGAACGACGGGATGAATAGGGGACTCACCAGTGCGTAAATTGCCAGCTCGTAAATTGCTTTGTGTCGCAATAGCCGGAGCGTTGTTTTTACCTTTAAAAGCTTTCACCTTAGGTCTAGGTGAAATTGAGGTTAATTCAGCGTTAAATCAAAAATTAAATGCCGATATCGAATTGCTGTCGGCAACGGTGGAAGATACCGAAAACATCATCGTTAAACTGGCGTCGAGAAAAGAATTCAGTCGCGCTGGGCTTGATCGACCTTTCCTATTAAATGATTTACGGTTTAAAGCTATAGTCATTGATGGTGTTCCTCATGTTTTGGTTTCTTCGGGCAAACCGGTTCGTGAACCCTTTTTAAACTTCCTGATTGAAGTCGACTGGCCTAATGGTCACTTGTTACGTGAATACACGGTATTACTTGATCCCCCTGTATTTATGACACAAGCAGCCAGTACTGCTACAGCTCCATCTGCAGCGCCGGTAAATCAAAATGATTCATCACGTCCTGGAACAGGCGGAAGCACTAACATCGTTCCTGTCGTTACACCGGGTATGTCTTTATCTTCCAGACCCGAAGCGTCAGCAACTGCTCCGGCTTCGCAATCGGTGGCACAAAACGAGATGCAGGCAGTAAAGACGACGGGCGCTATGCAGTCAGCAGTGGTTCCAGCGCCCGTAATCTATCAGCAACAGACAACAATTAATCAACCTGCTGGTTCATACCGAATTCAACAGGGTAATACTGCCTGGAGCCTGGCTGATGCCATGCGCCCCGATCAAAGTGTATCGGTAGAGCAGATGATGATTGCGATGCTGCGAGCTAATCCAGAGTCCTTCATCAATGAAAATATTAATGGCTTAAAACGCGGCTATGTTTTAAGAATTCCTGATTACGACCAAATCGTTTCAATTCAGCAGGCTGATGCAAAAGCATTGGTGCGCGAACAGGCGGCTTTGTGGCGTCAGTATCAACAGTCACAAGCCGGTGGTCAACCAGCATCTGCGATGCCATCTGATGGCCAGTCTGGATCAGAACTGGATAGTGACAGCGCTGTTACCACGGGTGAAGAAGACGATGCTTACTTAGAAATAGTCAGCGCCGGTTCTGGTTCTTCAACCATGAGCGGAAAAGACCCTACAGACATGACGGCATCGGAGCTTCGTGCTGAGTTAGCGTTAGCTAGAGAGCGTGTAGAAACCGAACGCGTTGAAAAAGAAGCGCTACAGTCTCGTGTCGATTCGCTGGAACAAAATGTAGGCAAGATGAAAGGCATGCTGTCGATTGAAGACAATGCAATGTCTGATATTCAAGATTTAAATGAAACTGCAGACGCTGAGTCTGGCAGTGAAATGGCTGATGCAGACGTTACTGAAGATGTTACTGAAGACGTTACTGAAGATGGCATGGCTGATACCATCGCTGACTCGGAAGATGCAATGGAAGAGCAGGAATTCCAGGATGCTCTGCAGGCCGAAGCAGACGGTAGTGTCATCGATGAAGAAGTCACTGATGATGAGTCTTCTGTAGAAGACATGGCAGAAGGTGAGGACGGCGCTGGCGAAGATGCTTTATTTGTCGATGAGACAGATGCCGATGCAGAAGAATCTGAACTAGCAGAAATGCCACAAGATGAAACCATGGCTGCTCCAGATGAAGAAGCTGAAGCACAAATTATTAGTCGACCACCGGCCGACCCGTTAACTAAATTTTTGAATGATCCAATTCTACTGGCAGCTGGTGGTGGTGGGTTATTGTTAATTGCGGGGTTAATAGCATTAATTATTAAACGTCGCAAAACTTCATCAGACACTGAAGCACCAGTGATGACACTGGATGAAGATGCGATGGACAGCCTGGTTGATGATATTGCGGCAGAAACGTCTGACGCAGAAGTTGTTGTAGACGTGGAAGCAGCGCCAAGCGAAGACTTTGACTCTGATTCAACCATGGTACTGGACTCGGCTGAAGATACGATTGTTGCAGAGCCCGACCCTGCTGCAGAGGCAGATGATGAGCCACGTGACGATGTTATTGCGGAAGCTGATGTCTATCTGGCTTATGGTATCTACCAGCAAGCTGAAGAACTGTTAGCGCAAGCAATTACCGATAACCCAGATCGTATGGACTATCGCGTCAAATTAGCTGAAACACTTTATGCAAGTAAAAACGTAGATGCCTTTGTCGAAGTAGCAACTGAAATTAACAAACTTGAAGGTGGTGAAAATACACCGTCATGGAAGAAGGTTATGAGTATGGGACAGGATCTCTGTGCTGATAATGATCTGTTCCAGGGTAGTATGGTAGGCAACCTTGATGTTGGCTCATTAGCACCTAATGCGCCAGAGATGGATTTTGATTTGGGTCTGGATGATGCGCCAGCCGATGGCTCCACTACTGATTTTGATTTAGGTCTGGACGATAATCCGCTTGAATTGCCAGATATTGATGTTGGTTCCAGTGATGCTGAAGCTAGCGAAACTGATGATAGTGCTGAGGAAATTGATCTATCTAGTGAAATAGAAGCTGAAACAGCTGCAGAACCTGCTGATGAACTTGAATTTGATTTAAGTGATACCGGTGCTGTAGAAGAAGATGAAACTTCTGATGATGAGTTCTTACTGGATATCGATGCTACAGAACTGGACATTGATATGGTCGATGAAGCAACACCTAACTCAGCAGATAGTGAAGATGATGTTGAACTTGATGTTGGCGATATCGATATTGATTTTGGTCTGGATGATGACACCGCTGAAGATGCTGCCACTGAAGCAACTACTGAAGCGGAAGACGATGTAGCTATCGATCTGTCAGATGATATTAATATTGATATGAATCTTGATGACGCTACAGTTGTTACAAGTAATTCTTCTGACGATGATGACTTTGATCTATCAAGTCTGGATGATGTTGATGAAATCAGCACCAAGCTGGACCTGGCTCGCGCATATCTTGATATGGGTGACAATGAAGGTACCAAAGGCATTCTTGAAGAAGTTATTGCTGATGGTAATGACGAGCAGAAGCAAGAAGCTAATGAGCTGATGGCAAAACTGGATTAATTCACTTTTGTAAACCCATCGGTTAATCTGCTGTAAAATAGCAAACGCCAGTCTGACTTCAGGCTGGCGTTTTACGTTTTGAAAGATTTTTCTATGTTGAATATTTTGTAAATTATTATGGCAAGTAAAAGAATAGCACTGGGTATCGAATATAATGGTAGCGCATTTAATGGCTATCAGATGCAGTCTGCAGGTACCCGTACCGTACAAGATGAGTTGGAAAAAGCCTTATCGAAGGTGGCAGATGAACCTGTGCGACTAACTTGTGCGGGGCGTACAGATACTGGTGTGCATGCTACCGGACAAGTTGTACACTTTGATACGTCGGTGCCACGTGAATTAAAAGCCTGGATGTTAGGCGGTAATACTAACCTGCCGCGTGACATATCTATTCACTGGGTACGAGAAGTATCTGATGACTTTAGCTCACGTTTTAGTGCAATCTCTCGCAGATATCGTTATATCCTGTTTAACCGTCGGGTTCGTTCAGCCGTGTTCCAGCATAATGTGTCGTGGGCATTTGAGCATCTGGATGACGTAGCGATGCATGAAGCCGCACAACATCTGCTGGGTGAGCATGATTTTTCAGCATTTAGATCGTCACAATGCCAGGCAAAACATGCCAACCGTGAAATGCAAAAAATTAGTGTGAAACGTGAGGGCGACTACATAATTCTCGATATCAAAGCGAATGCTTTTTTACACCATATGGTGAGGAATATCATGGGCACGTTGATGGCGATAGGCAGAGCTGAGCAGCCTGTTGATTGGATGCAGGAAGTCTTACAGGGACGAGATAGAAAATCTGCTGGTATGACGGCACAAGCCGCCGGTCTGTACCTTATTAATGTAGAATACCCACCAGAACATGGCTTACCAGACAGTGGCTGGTTACCCCAACTAAGTTAGTCTGGTCAGCCGAATATCAAGCCAGACTGCTGAATTACCCAAACGGTAGTATAAAATCAACATGCGTACTCGTGTTAAAATTTGTGGCATTACCCGAATAGCAGATGCTCAGCTTGCTATTGACGCAGGTGCGGACGCAATTGGTCTGGTTTTTTATGAAAAAAGCCCGCGTTTTGTGAGTGAAGCACAAGCTGCTGAGATTAGCAAAGCACTACCAGCGTTTGTTAGCCGTGTCGCTCTATTTAAAGATGCCGATGAACAGGCGGTGAACTCTGTTCTGGCCAAGGTTGAGATTGATCTGATTCAGTTTCATGGCAGTGAAACAGTAGAATTTTGTGAACAGTTTAAGCTGCCATACATAAAAGCATTGGGGTTGAAAGGTGCTGAACATGATGCTGAATTCTTGATCTCCAGTGTAGAAAATTTTAAATCAGCAAAAGCGATGTTACTCGATGGTCATGCGCCAGGTGAAGCTGGTGGTACGGGTGAGTCTTTTGACTGGTCTTCGATTGCTGCGGTTGATAAGCCCATTGTTTTGGCTGGTGGTTTAACACCGGAAAATGTTAAACAGGCAATTGAGGTGGTTCACCCCTTTGCTGTTGATGTCAGCAGTGGGGTTGAAAGTGTGCCGGGAATAAAAGATAAAGATAAAGTTACCGCTTTTATGCAACAAGTTCATGCGGCAAGTTTATGAAACAAGTTTATGAAACAAGTTTATGCAACAAGTTTATGAAACAAGTCCATGAAGCGGATTCCTGAAGAGAAGCAACGTTAGTTAAGCAAGCAGGTTTGAGTCTGATCACTCCTGCAATTAAAAAACATGAATATATTTTATGACACAGTTAATCGATAAATCCGTAAAACAAAAACCAGAGTCTGTAGATTATTCAGCGATGCCTGATGATTATGGACACTTTGGTGTATACGGTGGTGTTTTTGCATCAGAAACATTAATGCAGGCACTTGATGAACTGCGCGATGCTTATGAAAAAATAAAAACGGATGAAGAATTTCAGAAACAGTTTGATGAAGACCTCGCGCAATATGTTGGTCGTCCCAGTCCTTTATATTTTGCCGAGCGTTTAACGCAGAAGGTTGGCGGCGCGAAGATCTACCTTAAACGTGAAGATTTAAACCATACCGGCGCACACAAGATAAACAATACCATCGGTCAGGGTTTGCTGGCCAAGATGATGGGTAAAAAACGTATCATTGCTGAAACCGGTGCTGGTCAGCATGGTGTTGCTTCCGCGACCGTCGCTGCACGATTTGGTATGGAGTGTGTGGTTTACATGGGGGCGGAAGATATCGTTCGTCAGGCGCCTAATGTGTATCGCATGAAGTTACTCGGCGCAACAGTTGTTGCTGTTGAATCAGGTTCAAAAACATTAAAAGATGCTTTGAATGAAGCAATGCGTGACTGGGTAACCAATGTTGATGATACTTTTTATATCATCGGTACCGTTGCTGGTCCGCATCCTTATCCGGCGATGGTTCGAGATTTCCAGACCATTATCGGACGTGAAGCTAAAGCACAGATGCAGGAACAGTGTGGTTGTCTACCCGATGCACTAGTTGCCTGCATCGGTGGTGGCTCCAATGCTATCGGTTTGTTTCATCCTTTCCTCGAAGATGAAAGTGTTGCTATGTATGGTGTAGAAGGCGGCGGTCTAGGTGTCGACAGTGGTAAACACGCAGCACCTTTATGCGCAGGCAGTCCTGGTGTTTTACACGGCAACAGAACTTATTTAATGGAAGATGAAAACGGTCAGATTATTGAAACACATTCAGTTTCTGCCGGCCTGGATTACCCTGGTGTGGGTCCTGAACATTCATGGTTAAAAGATATCGGCCGGGTTAACTATGTAGCCGCAACAGATGATGAAGCGTTACACGCTTTTCATACTTTAACCCGAGTTGAAGGTATTATCCCGGCATTGGAATCTAGCCACGCCGTTGCTTACGGTATGAAACTGGCAGCTACCATGAAATCCGAAGAACGCATCATTATTAATTTGTCTGGCCGTGGCGATAAAGATATTAATACGATTGCCAAGATTGAAGGGATAGAGTTGTGAGCCGACTAGCTGCCCGCTTTGCAGAGCTAAAAGCCCAGAAAACGAAAACTGGAAAGCAGAAAACAGCACTAATTCCATATGTGATGACGAGCGACCCTTCGCCAGAAATTACCTTACCGCTAATGCACGCTATGGTCGAAGCAGGTGCGAACATCATCGAGTTAGGCGCGCCCTTTTCCGATCCGATGGCTGATGGTCCGGTGATACAAGCTGCCGCAGAAAGATCTTTAGAGCACAATACCAGTTTGCATGATGTATTTTCAGTGGTAGCTGAATTTCGTAAAACAGATGATAAAACACCGATCGTGATGATGGGTTACCTCAACCCGATCGAAGTGATGGGTTATGAGTCGTTTGCACAGCAGGCATCGGCTTGCGGTATCGATGGTGTCATTACTGTTGACATGCCACCAGTGGAAGCGGGTGATTATGTACCTGCTTTAAAATCACATGAAGTAGATCCGATCTTTTTACTGGCACCAACCAGTACTGAAGCACGCATCGAGAGGTTAGCTGATGTTGCCAGTGGTTTTGTCTATTATGTTTCACTAAAGGGCGTTACCGGTGCGGCAACGCTGGATGTGTCCAGTGTAGAGCAAAAAGTCGCGCAGATTAAGCAGCATATAGACCTGCCTATCGGGGTTGGTTTTGGCATCAGTGACGCCGAATCAGCCGCAAAAGTAGCCGGTTGTTCTGATGCCGTGGTCGTTGGCAGTGTCATCGTCAAAAAAATGACCTTAAACGACGGGAAAACGGAACCAGAAAGGTCTATAATTATCAAAGAAATCAGTGATATACTATCGGCGATGCGAAGTGCCATGGATGAAGAGCAATAAGATCGAGTATAAATCTGGCATGCTTTTACTGATATGGCTAAATTGATTCAACTTTAACTAAACAAATTTTTACAGGTAACTATCAATGTCTTTAAGCTGGTTTGAAAAATTAATGCCCACGAGCATTAGAACCGACAGCAGCACAAAGCGCGGCGTTCCTGAAGGTCTCTGGACTAAATGTGCATCATGTAGCGCTGTTTTATATCGCGCAGAACTGGAACGTAATCTTGATGTTTGTCCTAAGTGCAATCATCACATGCGCGTGTTCGGTCGTAAGCGTCTGCAGATTTTTCTTGATGACTCGCCAACAGAAGAAATCGGCGCAAATCTTATACCGTTTGATAAGTTAAAATTCAAAGACACTAAAAAATATAAAGACAGATTAATCCAGGCGCAGAAAAACACTAACGAAAAAGATGCACTTATCGTTTTAAAAGGTAAAGTGAAAGGTGTGCCTGTTGTGGCCGCTGCTTTTGATTTTCGTTTCATGGGTGGTTCGATGGGTTCTGTTGTTGGCGAACGTTTTCTGCTGGCAGCAACCAAAGCCTTAGAAGAAAAAATTCCATTCATCTGTTTCTCAGCGTCAGGTGGCGCGCGCATGCAGGAAGCATTGTATTCGTTGATGCAGATGGCGAAAACCAGTGCCGTGCTGGCTAAGCTAGCTAAAAATCAAATTCCATATATCTCAGTATTAACAGACCCGACCATGGGTGGTGTATCGGCCAGTTTTGCAATGTTGGGTGATGTGCACATTGCAGAGCCAAAGGCACTCATCGGTTTTGCAGGACCTCGTGTTATCGAGCAGACAGTTCGTGAAAAATTACCAGAAGGGTTTCAACGTAGTGAGTTCTTACTCGAGCATGGTGCTATCGATATGGTTGTCGATCGCCGTGATTTGCGTGACCGTATTGCCAGTCTGGTATTGATGCTTTCTAACAAGCCCGCAACACAAACGCCTTAAACATAGACGAATGTCAGCTGTTGAGTCATAGCTGACAAAGTCAAAAACTTTAAAAGCTACTCACCACAGAGGACACGGAGGTCACAGAGGAAAGCCTTAATTATAAAGATTCTTTGGTCTTGGCTGAACTTCTATCACGGACAATTCCGAATAGTAATTATAGGACTTATGATGATGGCCACAGTTCACTTGATGTAATGGGCCTTCATATTGATTTTTCTAGTAATTTTATAGCTCCAGGCGTTAAGGAAGAGCTTAATAAAAATGGCGTTATGGACCTTACCCCTATGAAGTTAGAGCTATACAGTAGGGACTTTACAATCAATACGCTATTAGAGAGCTTGGAT
>JAUVDN010000001.1 GCA_030595325.1 Gammaproteobacteria bacterium
CTCCTACAGGTGTAGATATCGTACCTAACGAAGAGTTAAACTTCAGCCTAGCCAAAAACCGATTTAATCAAAGGAATCGTTAATTTACGCTGCATCGCCATCGATGCCTTATCGAGAACCGCCAAACGTTCAAACAGGCCAAACATATCTCGCGGATACCGCTGCATCAGATAGTCAGCAACATTTTCCGGCAACTCCAGACCATTCTGTTTCGCGCGGTAATGTAAGGCCAGATACTTTTCTTTATCGGCTAACTCCTGCAGATGAAAAACAGGCCCCCAGGAAAGGCGGGAGCGGAGATCAGGCAGTTTAACGAAAGCCTCTTCGGGCGGGTGCGCTGACGCCATTAGCAGACAGTTATTATTCTCACGCACATTATTGATCAGATTAAATAATGCGGTTTCCCAGACGTCATCGATTAACCAGGTATCGATGTCATCCAGACATATCAATTCGACCTGTTCCAAACCTTCGAACATATCTACGGATTGATTCAGAATTTCTGTCTGCGTCAGGTAGCAGACGGTGCGTTGATTTTTTGCAGCCAGATTACAGCAGGCCTGTAGTAAATGACTTTTCCCCAGCCCGTTATCACCCCAAAAGTATAATTGCTTTTCAGCTGTATCAGACTGCCCAGTTAATCCATTTAGGCCAGCCAGAGCTGCCTGTTGCGCGATACCAACGGCGATTGCATTGCCACCGGCAACGAAGCTATCAAAGCTAAAAAGCTCTCCGGGTTCGAAGCCCAGCGGCAGTTGTGGGTGAATCAATGAACTCATTATGCGTCACACTATTTGATGAGTTTGTAATGATATACAGCCACTTGCTCTTTTTTCTCTACGACTGGATCATCTACTATGGGTTTATCTACCACTAATTTATCTACTACTGGCTCGGATAATGCTTCGGAATTGTTTGTACCCGCTGTTTCAATTATTTTTATTTCAGCGTCAACCGGAATGGTATTCGGTAGTTCACTTTCCGGGACGATAGCTTCAGTCTTTACTAGCACGGTATCATTATTGATCAGATCTAAAAAATCCGCTTCAGTACCGCTTAATGTTATGGCGAAGGTTACATTTTCTCCGTCAATACCCGCTGGAACAACTGTTTCCACAGCCCTTAATCCGGTTAAATATTCTTCAGCTTTTCGAAATTTTTCAATAGTATTTATGGTCTGTATATTGATATTGACTGCCACCAATTGCTGGTTCTTGTCAAAATCATGAAGTGCAAAAGCAATACCCATGGCATCAGCGGCCTGATCAACGGCTTTATTAATCAGCGTATTGTAATCCGCATCTTCAACACTCCAGTGTTTATCACTACCCACATCATCACCAGCCATTAACAGGCTCCAGCTGCTTTGCCACTTGCTGCCGTTCCAGATCATACTGCCCGTTAATGCAGGGCCTTTGCCATATCGAGCAGATGCTTTTACTACCGGATCTTTAAAGCCACCTCTTATATCAGTAACACCCAGAATTTGTCTGTCTTTATAATCGTAGATCGGCCACCGGTCAGATAAGCCGCGCCTGTGTAATGCTTCATCTGCCACTATTTTAATCAGTGAGTTATCGGCATCTTTCAGTACATATTCATTGCGACCATCTCTAATAGCTAACCAGACAACCACATCATTGCGGTGCTCGCTCCAAACAGGAAAACCGTTATCTAATAGATACTTTTCCATCGCACTGCCGTTGTATTGAATTTTCAAGCGGTAATTTAATACCACGCCTTTGGCATCAGTAACCGGCTTGTCGACTGGGTCATAGCTGTACTGCTTAATATAGGTACTTGCCGACGGATGTTTGATTTTATCCATGACAATGCTATCACCTGAAATACGGATAAAAACTTCGTTCAAGCCTTCCTTAAATGTTCGCCAGCGAACTTCCGCGGATTCATCGGCAACTAGCGTCTCCACGTTATATAACGAGGCAGCATGAACAGCTGAGGCCTGATTAAATACGGATAACAGAAATGCGAAAAGTAATGCTTTCGCTTTAAAATTCAACTTTGAAGGCGTGCTCATAAAGAAATATATACAGGAAATTTGTACAAATGATGACTAACAAGCGTGTACAATAACACATCTTTTTATACAACGACCAACTGGTCGCTTTACAATCTAATTACTATCTAAGCACAACCAAATCTGATGTCTACAAATCAATCAAAATCATTAAGTTACCGTGATGCCGGCGTAAATATTGACGCCGGAAATGCACTTGTCGAAAAAATAAAATCCAGTGTTGCCAGCACCAATCGTCCCGGTGTTATGGGAAGTCTGGGTGGCTTTGGCGGCCTATTTGAATTGCCGGAAAACTACAAACAGCCAGTATTGGTTTCCGGTACCGATGGTGTCGGCACTAAACTTAAACTAGCTATTGATTTAAACAAACACGATACCATCGGAATTGATCTAGTCGCTATGTGTGTCAACGATATTTTAGTGCTGGGCGCAGAACCATTATATTTCCTCGATTATTACGCTACCGGTGAATTAAATATCGAGGTAACGGCCAATGTCATCGAAGGTATTGCCGAGGGTTGCCGTCAGTCTAACGCCGCCCTGATCGGTGGTGAAACCGCTGAGATGCCGGGCATGTACGATAAGGGGGATTACGATCTGGCCGGGTTCTGCGTTGGTGTCGTCGAAAAACAAAAAATTATCGACGGTTCAAAAGTGAAAGCCGGTGACGTCATGATCGCCATTGCTTCCAGTGGACCACACTCTAATGGTTATTCATTAGTTCGCAAGATTATTGAAGTGAGCAAAGCCGACATCAATGCACCTTTTAATGATGCCGGTTCATTAGGTGATGCCCTGCTTGCGCCAACAAGAATTTATGTCAAAGCATTACACGCACTGCTACCTGAGTTCGATATCCATGCCATGGCACATATCACCGGTGGTGGTTTGCTGGAAAATATTCCACGTGTTTTGCCCGAAGGTACACAAGCTGTTATCGATAAAGACAGCTGGCAGCTTCCAGAGGTTTTTCAGTGGTTACAGAAAAACGGTAATGTTGTAGACAAAGAGATGCGCCGCACATTTAACTGTGGCGTCGGCATGGTACTGATTGCTGATGCTGGTGATGCAGAAGCGATTATCGCATCACTGAATCAAAACAATGAAAATGCATGGTTACTTGGCTCAATCGAATCTGGCGATAAAGAACAGGTTGTTTTTAAATAAACCTGTATAAGTAGACCTGCATAAATAAACCAGTATAAATAGACCAGCAAAGGACAATCCGCAGTGACAGCTTCTCTTGTTGTTCTAATTTCTGGTAGCGGCAGCAACCTTCAGGCAATTATTGATGCTATTGCTAGTAAACAGCTTAACGCCGAAATAAAAGCGGTCATCAGTAATAAAGAAAATATTACCGGTCTTGAACGTGCAAGCAAAGCAAATATCCCTACACACGTTATAGAGCATCAGCAATTTTCTAGCAGAGAAGCTTTCGATCAGTCAATGATACAAATCATTGACCCGTTAAAACCAGACCTGGTGATACTTGCAGGTTTTATGCGAATTTTAAGTGATGGCTTCATCGATCATTTCCATCATCGTTTAATCAACATCCACCCTTCACTGCTACCCAAATACAAAGGTTTGAACACACATCAGCACGCTATCGACAACCATGACAAAATACACGGTGCCAGCGTTCATTACGTAAGTCATGAACTAGACAGCGGCCCCATTGTCATACAAGCTGAAGTACCAGTGCATGCAGAAGATACTGCAGAAACGTTAGCAGAACGAGTTTTATACGAAGAGCACAATATCTATCCACTAGCGATACAGATGCATATTGATGGACGTATTACATTTGATGAACAACTAAAAGTTGACGGCCAGCTTTTAACAAAACCATTACAATGGAAAGATAAGCAGCTACTTAAGTAGCCAGCACAGCAATCACAACAAAGATATATTTATATATATATGCTCAAACACCATTACAACGTGAAACTTTTTGTTCTTGCATTTATCTGCACGCTATTCAGTCAAGGATCAATAAGCCAAAACTTATCTGATGAAGCCCCTCTTTCCAGTCACGCACTACCTGAGTTTCACGCTAAGTACGCCATTCAATTCTATGGCGTAAAAGCGGCTGAAGCGCACTACAAACTCTCCTACACTGACAGTGGATATAAATTCACGCAAGATACAAAACTTTCCGGCCTCGCCAGCATGTTTGCTGATGACACTGTATCAGCTGTCAGTATCGTAGATGTAATCGATGACAAACTATTATTAACAAAATACACTTACATCCAAACAGGAAAAGAAAAAAATAGAAATGAAGATATAAGTATTCATTGGGACACAACGGTCATTCCAGCAAAAGGAAAAATCACAGGGACCGTAAGAAGTAAAAATATAGACCTTGAAACAGATACGGCCGTTTGGGAAGCACTATCATTTCAATTACCATTAATGATAGATGCAAACAAAGATATAAAAAACTACCCATACAAAGCTCTCCTTAAGGGCAAGATTGACACATACAACTTCGTGCTCACCTCCAGTAAAAAAATCAGCTTTGCCAATAAAGAATACACTGCACTGCAAATGGTGCGCACCGACCCACACAAAAAAAGACAGTTACACATATGGCTGATACCAGAATTGCATAACATTCCAGTTAAGATAGAAAATTTCCGCAAAGGAAAACTACACTCAAAGATTGAACTTGAAAGCGTACAATTTAATAATGCTAAAATTTATTTAGGCAAGCAGATAGAAGATGACGATGAATTCTAATTTCAACAAAACAAACAATGAAACTGAAGAATCGGAATATGATGGTCCGAGCAAATCACAATTAAAACGTGAAAGTCACCACTACGTTGATATCGGGGATGAAATACTAAAACTGAAACCTGAAGACATCAAATCTTTAGACTTGCCGGCCGGGCTTGAAGAAGCCATAAACACTGCACTTAAAATAAAATCTAATAGCGGATTAAAAAGACAACGCTTGTACATAGGAAAACTGCTGCGCACATTAGAAGACCACTCGATTGAAGACAAACTAAGAAAAATACAACACAGTCACGATACAAATACAGCGCAATTTAAACGTCTGGAAAAATGGCGTGACAACTTAATTGAAAATGACAAGCAAACTCTCAATGAAGTCATCTCACGTTTCCCCAATGTTGATCGACAGCACATCAATCAATTAATTCGAGCCGCAAAACAAGAGAAAGAACGAAACAAACCACCCTCTGCCTCACGCAAGTTATTTAAATATTTACGTGAGCTGGAAGACGCTTTGACTTGAATCGATTCAACAGTCAATTCAATCCATACGATTACGGTCAGAGCTTGAAATAGGTGTTCTATAGCGATAAACCACCCAATACGTTGATAAGACAAAGGTTACAATAACCACCATCTGTATTAGATAAGAAGCACGTAACTCTATTAGACCGGCAGATAGTGCGCTATATGAGACCAGCAGTGAAAATTCGCTGCCCTGACCAAGCCTTGCGCCCAACTCCATTGAGAAATTTTTACTCTCACCAATAAGCTGAAAACCCTGCTTAAAGACCAGAGGTTTCATTATTACTATCAGCAAAGCAATACTAATGCCGGCTAATAACACCTGCTGGGTAACCAGAATATTAAATTGCGCACCGATGGAAAAAAAGAAAAGAATCAGAAAGAAATCACGTAACGGCTTTAGCTGCTCAGCAATCACCATAGACACGGGAGACGATGCAAATGCAACACCCGCTATAAAAGCGCCCATCTCATAAGACAGACCAATAGCCTCTGCAACACCTGCACCGAGCAAGCCCCAGCCTAGTGCCAATAAAAAGGCATATTCCTGAATACTGTCAAAACGCATAAACAGATTGTTAATTACATACTTGACCGTACCGTATGCAACGACAGCGAGCACGATTAATTTTATAAATAACAACGCTATTGTCATTGTGACATCATCGCCCTGCCCGCCTGATAACATCACGATTAAAAGTATCGCTATGACGTCTTGCATCAGCAACACGCTGGTCATCATTTCACCGGTGTGCTTATGATGCAATGCAGTGGTAGGGATTAATTTCAAGCTAACAATGGTACTGGAGAACATCAGCGCAGCGCCGATGATTATACTTTCGATAAAACTAAAACCAAAAACCAGTGCCGCAGATGTTACAGCTATCAAGAAAATCAAACTGGTTAACAGTGTAACCACAGCGGTTTTACTGAATAGATGATACAGACGATCTGGCTTTAGATTTATCCCCAGAAGGTAGAGCAGTAGAATAACGCCCACATGTGATAATTTTTCAATGTGTTCGGGTTGCTCAATAACCCCAGCGCCCCAAGGGCCAGCGGCAATGCCAAGAGCAATATAGGCAAGAATGACCGGCTGCTTTAAATACAGAAAAATAGTAGCAAATATTGCTGCACCAGCAAATATCAATACAAATTCAAATATGATATTTTGGAAGCCCATAAATGCAGTGTTACTTCTATGTAATTATAAGGTCACTTATCTGACCGGAGGCATCTATTTAGAGATTAACCCACATTGAAAACGTTTATGATCTAATGCCGGGAACATTTTTCTGGTGTGCTCTAACTTCTCGATATCTATAGTGGCGACGACAACACCAGTACCATGCGGCAGTCGATTTAAAATCCGCCCCCAAGAATCAACGATCATACTGTCACCATGTGTCTCACGTCCACCCACATGATAACCGCCCTGATCTGCTGCGATTATATAAGTAAGGTTTTCAATAGCACGTGCACGTAAAAGCGATTCCCAATGTACCTTACCCGTCAAACTGGTGAATGCTGATGGCAGTGCGCAGATTTCCATTTTCTGCTCAACCATGGCACGAAATAATTCTGGAAAACGTAAGTCGTAACATATACCGAGCCCCAAACGACCGAATGGAGTGTCTACGACGACTATATTGTCACCTGCCGTAATCGTTTCCGACTCAGTGTAACTCTCGTTACTTGCTTCAATCGTTACATCAAATAGATGAATTTTGTCGTAACGCGCGACAACTTCACCCTGAGGATTAATCAATAAACAGGCAGAATAAACTTTACCGCTTTCTTTTGAGCGTATAGGTATAGTACCCCCAACCAGCCAGATATTAAGTGAAACGGCCTGCTCCTTTAAATAATCTTGCAATAGGCCCTGACCATATTCTTCAGCAATTTTCACTTTATCTGTTTCAGATGTTCCCATGATGGCAAAGTTTTCTGGCAACACGACGAGTTCCGCTTCTTGCTGAACAGCTATTTTTATCAGTTTTTCAGCTTCAGCCAAATTTGCTTTTACATTAGGCCCTGACGCCATCTGTATTGCGGCAACTTTACTCACTTAACAATCTCCTAACTTTTTATATATCATGCTATTTTGTCGCATGTTTATTTTATTAATTGAAACCTAATCATATCATCAGAGCCACTACCTGGCGCTGTAATCATATGTTTCGAAGGAATGCCTAATGAAACCAGCCAGTCCGTTAATTCTTGCACCCAGAATTCACCCTCTTCACCGCCCGGGTACTGTATTTCTATCTTCATCTGCCGGTCATTTATCCAGGCAGTCACCAGTTTATTCAATACCGGTAACACTAATAATGATTCACCGCTTCGAGCAATATCCCATTGCTCTGCGTGCAGCTCCAGCACACTCGTATCAGACACACTAACCGAAGCTGTTTTGTTGCCTGCGACCTTATCCGATGCACTTTGATTAGATGAAGCTAGTACCGGTTTCACACCCTCATTACCGTCAACAGAGTTTACAGCAGTTTCTGCATAACATTCAAAAACATAAAGTGATAAAACGATAAATAAAGCTTTAACGACCTGAGTCATTTTAAAAGGAGTCATTTTAAAAATCATCTGCATTTTCGTCTTCAGTATCATCCAGCCCATCACTGCTATCTACAATTTTTTCTATCTGCGGATTATCCCAGCTACCCGTAATCGAATACACATTATGTCCGATGATACTGATATCAAATACTTTCTGAATAATAGCAAGACTTACACCAACAGCCACACCACCGAGAAGAGCCCCACCAGCCAAAGTTATGGTATCAGTATGAGGTTTAACACGCATCAACAAACCATAATCATTATTTATCAAATCGATACTACCAAACATGTTTATGTCCGCCGCAGGTGCAGACACATTAAAATTTTTCAAATAACCGTCACCGTCAACAAAGTCAAACTCGCCGTGGATAGCATCGAATGAAAAGCCGTCACGATATACGTCATCGAAATCAAACACCAGACGATTGGTTAATTTAAATATATTCAATAAACCCAATAAACGACCGCCAGCACCAGGGTCCGCCTCAACAATCTCACCATTCTTCATTGTAAATAACGTTTTGCCTTTCATATTGGACCAAGATAGAGCATAGGGCTGTGCAGGCCATTTAGAGCTAAAATCTGCCTTATAGCTAGCGCGATCAATACTACGTTGATAGCCAAGTCCGGTAAGCGTTTTTCCAATATTGCTACTGGTTATATTACCCTGTAACACGGTTTCATGTGAGCCACGCCACGAGGTTAACCAGGTACCACGCGCATTAAATTTCATCGCGGGCCCATCCAGTGACAACGTGTTAATTAACATACCATGTTTATGCCAATCTGTTTCTAATTCGACATTATTGAAAACCCAGTCTTTCCATATTACTGTTTTCGCCTTCCAATCCAATGCTGGAAATTGATCTGGTGTCAGTGGTTTCTCTCCATCACTTTTTTCCGAAACAAATAAAGCATGTATATTCACTTCATGCAGATCAAGTTTTAAGTGTGTATCCTTACCTAAACCTTCAGTAAACTCTCCCTTACCTGTCAGGTATTTTGATTTGATATCAAAGTTCCACAAGTCATTTTCATTTCGAGCAGCAAATAGATCAATAGCGGTTTCTCCTGCTTTCTTAGCAGCCTCATCAGTCAGTTTTGCATTCACCCGTATACCTTTGTCCTCTAAAACGTCTATTTCTGCAAGCAGTGAATGTTTTGTGCTTTTAGCTTTTTGAACTTTGTCGGACATGCTATAGACAACATCTTCCAAGTATGATGCTACATTTATTCGCACCAGATAATCAACCGGCTCGTAAGGAATCTCAAAATCCATTGACCAGTTAGATTCACCGCTTATCCAATCTTCGGGGACCCAGTCATATCGCCGCAACAAATAATCCGCCTCGATAACACCATCCATATGAAATATTACTTCACGGCCTGAATCTCCATCTTGCGTAAAGGCATTCAATAAAACAGGTTTATCATCCACCAAAGCGACCATAGAATCTGCAAAGATAGTATTTTCGGTAAATTCGATAATGCCATTCACCTCGACCAGCTCATACCCCAGTGCAGGATAGTAAAGTTTAGTGCCAATAAATTTCAAATCTCCATTGATACCTACATTGACTTCATCCTGATTTAACGGCACTTCCAATTTAAGATTTAAATCACTCTCACCTTCAAGCTGAAATAGTCGCAAGGCATTACCCAGCACTTCATCCAGAGCACTATTCCACACGTAAGATTGTACATCTTCATTTTTAGCATGTGCATCTGTCTCTATCGTTAGATGAGGATCAGGCAGGTTTTTTATTTCAGCATAACCATTGAACAGATTAACTCCCTTGGTTTTACCTTTTGCTTTACTGACAATTAAAGACGAATTTTCAAATTTTAATGTTCCCGACGTTTCAGTAAGAACAGGCCAACCTTCTAGAAACTTCATCTTAATATCTTGCGCTGAAAACAGAACTTGAAAAACACCTTCATGTTTATCATATGGAAAGTCATTTAAATGGCCATGCAAGATAAATTGACCACTAGGTATATAACCATCAGTTACCGCCATATCCAGCCAATCAACCAATGATGGTTCCATTATGCCTACAGGAAGGTAATAAGAAGCATATTTAGCATGAACATCGTGAAAATTTGTTTGCACATCAATAAAAACAGCTTCATCAGATGCTACTTTCAACGTCACTCGAGACAGTGTATCGCCATGATTATTCTTTAAGTGTATTTTGTCCGATGTTAGCAACCATCCATCTTTATTATTCTCAATTTTTACCTTGCCATGTATTGTTTCAGCGAATAATGGTTGCCTGAACATATCCCTTAAATCAATTATGGCATCATGCACTGCCAGATCTAACTCAACCGTACTACTATCGTAAAGTACAGAAAAATCAAAACCAGAGAAAGAAATATTATTACTGCTATCGTATGCAGTCAGATTATGTATTGTTGCTTCCAGATATAAGTCTTCACGTATTTTTTCTAAAGTCATTTCCTTGGGCAACTGCATGCTGAAGTTGTATATATCTGCCCCTAGCTTATAAGCCTTTAATTTATCCGTTTCCAATAGCTGTTCCGGCATCAATAAAACATCAGCAACCCTATGTGCATCAGAGTAATTAATATAATCAGAACTCAGGTAATAAAAATCATCGTCATCGCTCGCCAAAAATGTTGCTGGTTGCCCCCAAACAGGCTTATTCTTTTCACCAAAATAAAAATCCGTAACTGCAAGACCCCAATGTTTATCATCGTGCACATAACGAGCATTTGCTGACAGATAATTGGTGCTCCATTTTTTCTTAGTGACGTTATTTTTTATGACTACTTTTTCAGCACCAAGCTGTATAAAAAGGGAACGAATATCATTATTCTCAATTTCTCCCCAAAGATTTACATCCAGCACCGAATCAACATGATAATCTTTAATGAAATTAAATTTCTCATTCCAGCGTTTAACATTTATTTGCTTTGCTTCAAAATAAACATCACCATTAAGCGCATCAATATCTCCCTGTAAATTTGCAACAACTGAAAGGCTTTTACCTACATTTTCCGGCAAGTTCATTGAAAATTTAATTTCATGGTTGTTAAAATTGTTTTGCACTTCCATATTTACATCTAGCAGGCTCAGGTCAAATCCACCTTGCGTGTTGTCCTGATAGTAGATATTGCAGTCATGCAGTAGATAATCAGAGTTCTGCAACATGTAGATAAACTGTTCTGGAACCTCCGTTGAACCTTCACTGGTAAATTTTATACCTTGCACCAACCATTCATTCTCAGATAGTTTTTCTATGGTGATATCTGCGCCGACAAGGCCGATATCAGCAACGATAATCTCACGACGTAGAATCGACGCTATGACATCAAGCTCAACAAACGCTTCGCGTAAATTAATTAACGGAATTTTATTTTTTTCATCATAGACTGATACGTCGATCAATCTCAGGCGGGGGGAAAACCAGTGTATGGCCGCATCAATGGAGTGAATTTCAACAGGCAGACCTAGCTGCTTACTAATCTCAAGCTGTATCTCGTTTTTATAACCTGTCGCGTACGGCAACACTGCACGCAGCACACTGAATACTACAGCAGCAGAAATCAGTACCACCGCCATACAGATGATGATGCAAACTCTGAAACGTAAAATCCATTGCATATTTATCGAGCGTCGCGATATAGATCTAAAAGAATAACCGGAAGCAATTCTATAGCGTTACAAAATAACCACATCAAATTGTTCCTGCGTAAACATAGCTTCAACCTGAAACTTAATGGGTATACCTATAAAATCTTCAAGTTCAGCCAGACTGCTGGACTCTTCATCCACCAACAGGTCGACAACATCTTGTGCCGCTAATACCAGCAGTTCTTTGGCATCAAACTGACGAGCTTCACGCAAAATATCCCTGAATATTTCATAACACACGGTCTCAGCCGTTTTTATCGTGCCTCTGCCCTCACAGGTAGGACAAGTGCCACATAGCACATGTTCCAAACTTTCACGTGTTCGTTTACGTGTCATTTCCACCAGACCCAAAGAGGATACCTCGCTAATAGAGGTACGGGCATGATCTTTTTCTAGCGCCTTTTCCAATGCACGCATAACCTGGCGTTTATGCTCTTCTTCCATCATGTCGATAAAATCAAGAATAACGATGCCTCCCAGATTGCGTAAACGTAATTGTCTGGCGATGCCCTGTGCTGCTTCAAGATTTGTTTTAAAGATGGTTTCTTCAAGATTGCGACTGCCTACATAGGCACCCGTATTCACATCTATCGTCGTCATCGCCTCTGTTTGATCGATGATCAGATAACCACCTGACTTGAGCTGTACTTTTCTTTCCAGACCTTTCTGGATTTCATCTTCAACGCCATGCAGATCAAATACCGGGCGCTCGCCAGGATAATGTTCGATGAATTCAGCAACCTCGGGGACATTTTTTTCTGCGAACGCAAGCATGATACTGCTGGTCTCACGCGAATCAACTCGTATAACTTCGAGATCTTCATCAACCATATCGCGCAGTACACGCAGGTAAAGTGGCAGGTCTTTATGCACGACACTTCCAGCTTTTACATCGGCTATATTATTAATATTTTCCCAGAGACGATTTAAATATTTTATATCACTGGCAATAGAATCCTTGTCAGCCACTTCAGCTGCGGTACGCAATATGTAACCCGCATCCTTAATACGATGCTCTTGCTCCAGCAGATTATTTTTAAGCCGCTCTCGATCTTCTTCACTCTCGATACGTGAAGAAACCCCAATGTTGTCAGCATTCGGCATAAACACCAGATATCGAGAAGGAATGGTAATGTTTGTTGTTAAGCGGGCGCCTTTTGTTCCTAGCTGATCTTTGATGACCTGCACTAGTACTTCCTGACCTTCTCGTAATACCTGCCCTATCTGAACGGCCTCGCCATTGTTATTAGTTTTACTTGAGTGCTTACTAGAATGAGCCACATCTGAAACATGCAGAAAAGCCGCTTTTTCAAGACCTATTTCAACGAATGCTGCTTCCATACCTGGTAACACTCGAACAACTTTTCCTTTATATACATTACCGACCAGACCACGACTTCGGTCACGCTCAATATATAAATCATGCAACATCCCATTTTCCAGAATCGCTACACGCGTTTCCTGTGGTGTTATATTAATTAATATTTCCTTGCTCATAATTTTATTATTGTTTTATTAATGTATTGTATTTGTAATTTATGGCTTGCCTGATGACGGCCTTAGTGTTGATACGCCACACTGTTTTAATAACTGAACCGTTTCATATAATGGCAAACCCATCACCCCGGAAAAACTGCCTTTTAATTCTTTTACAAATTGCGCCGCTATGCCCTGAATTGCATATGCGCCGGCTTTATCATCTGCCTCACCAGTCGCTATATAACAGTCAATTTCATTATCGTCTATCGATTTAAAAGTAACTTGGCTACTGCTGGTGTTCAATATCGCATCGTCTTCTGTAACTATAGCCACTGATGTGTGCACTGTATGCTTTTGCCCTGAAAGCTGTTGTAACATTAGCTTGGCATGTTGAGCGTTTTCTGGCTTGCCTAAAACAAACCCGTTAATTTCTACGATGGTATCAGAACCTAAAACCGGCAGTTTCTCTTCATTATCGATTATCTCAAAACCACGCCGTGCTTTTTCCATCGCCAGGCGTTCAACAAAATCCATCACGGATTCACCGTCTTTTTGCGATTCATCGATATCCACCGACTGCACTTTCACTTCAATGCCAATCTGCGCCAGTAACTCACGTCTTCGCGGCGATGCAGATGCCAGAATTATTTGTGCCTCAGCTTTAGATGTGGAGTGTTGAGACATAGCTATGCTCGATGATACGGATGATTATTCAAGATGCTCCATGCCCGATAGATTTGCTCCAATAGAACCACTTTTGCCAGGGTGTGCGGAAAGGTTAACGCCGACAATGACAGCTTGGCCGATGCTGCTGAGAGTAATTCATCAGATACGCCATCCGGCCCGCCAATAACGATAGATATATCTTGCCCTTGCTGTATCCACGTATCTAACATGACAGATAGTTTCATCGTAGTTACTGATTTGCCCAGTACATCCAACACGACTAGTTGAGAGCCTTTAGGCACTGCTGTCAGTATTTTTCTGCTTTCGTCGCGGATAATTCTTGGGATATCTGGATTTTTACCCCGTTTTATCAAGGGTAAAAGTATGCTGTTTATTTTAATTTCCGCAGGTAGCCGTTTGATGAAATCGTTGCTTGCAAGTTCGACCCATTCCGGCATTTTGTTTCCGATTGCAATAAGGTTTATTTTCACAGATGACTTATTCTCTAACTTACGTCCTGTTCTCTGATCTCAGCCTGTTTATTCATCGCATCCATAGACCATAGGCTTTCAAGGTCATAATATTCACGAACCTGCCGTTGCATGACATGAACAATAACGTCACCTAAATCAACAAGTACCCACTCGCCTTCCGTTTGTCCTTCTGAGCCCAACGGCGTCTTACCCGCGTCTTTAGCCGCGACAAAAACACTGTTCGCCAATGATTTAACATGTCGGCTCGACGTTCCGGTAGCGACGACGACCCAGTCAGTTACCGTAGTTTTGCCTTTAACATCAATTACAGTGATATCTTCGGCTTTTGTGTCATCCAGCGTATCAACCGCCAGTTGTTTTAATTCATCTATTGTCATCTAAAGTAAACCTCTTTAATTGTTGAATAACATCATCGGGCAGCCACTGACTGATATCTTCAGCGTTCAACAATTTTGTTCTAATTTGCGTGGACGATACATCCAGCTGTGGTACTGATTGTAACAGTATTTTACCTGTTTCTAGCGGTGATAGCGCATTAACATCCTGCGTCATTTTTTGCGTCAAATACACGTAATCTTCATCGCTCATGTGCTCTGCTAACGATGCCTGATCAAAACCGGGGCGTGTGGTCACCACCAGATGGCAAAAATCAAACAAACTGCGCCACTTGTACCAGCGGGTAAGGCCGAAAAAGGCATCCATACCGATAATTAGACACAGTGTTTCAGCAGGCATTTCCTGCTTTAAGGATTGCAGTGTTTCAACCATATAAGATGGTCCGTCACGTCTGAGTTCGCGCTCATCAACACAAACATCAGGGATATTTTGCAGTGCCGATTTTAACAATGACAGACGCTGCTCACTGCTCAACCAAGGGATTTCACGATGTGGTGGAATCTTGTTCGGAATAAAGCGTATCTGAGCTAAATTCAATGCCTGTTTCACACTAAGCGCAGGTTTGATGTGACCATAGTGAACAGGGTCGAATGTGCCACCAAATACACCAATCATTGCTTAACCACTAGTTGATTACTGCCTTATGTGGCCGTCACCTAACACGACATATTTGAGACTGGTCAGACCATCCAGGCCGACAGGTCCACGGGCATGCAATTTATCAGTACTGATACCGATTTCTGCCCCTAATCCATATTCAAAACCATCCGCAAAACGGGTAGATGCATTAACCATCACTGAACTGGAGTCCACTTCGCGTAAAAACTGGCGTGATTTAGTGTAATCCTCAGTGATAATAGACTCTGTATGTTGCGAGCTATACTGATTGATGTGGCTGATAGCCGCATTAATATCCGCCACCATTTTAATCGACAAAATAGGCGCAAGATATTCCGTTGACCAGTCACTTTCGTCGGCTAATGCAACTGTGACACCCTGCTCTTTTAGAAATTTCTGAGTATGACTGCATACACGCAGCTCGACACCTGCTTCTAAATACATTTTAACCAGGTCAGGCAATATATCTGTAGCGGCTGATTCAGCAACCAGTAAGGTTTCCATGGTATTGCAGGTACCGTAACGCTGTGTTTTTGAATTAAATGCAACATTTAAGGCCTTTTCCTTATCCGCATTGTCATCGATATAAACATGACAGATGCCATCAAGATGCTTTATTACAGGCACCTCTGATTCATTACTGATACGCTCGATTAAACTCTTACCGCCACGAGGAATGATGACATCAACAAATTTTTTCATTCGCAGCAGTTCACCCACCGCAGCACGGTCAGTCGTCTTAATCACCTGTACCGCATCTGCCGGTAGCCCAGACACTTCAAGCCCGTGTTTGATACATTCAGCAATTGCCTGATTTGAGTTTATTGCTTCTGAGCCGCCACGCAAAATCACTGCATTACCTGATTTAAGGCATAAACCTGCTGCATCTGCTGTTACGTTTGGACGTGACTCATAGATAATACCGATTACCCCTAAAGGCACACGCATCTGTCCCACCTGAATACCTGATGGTCGATAAGCGAGATTTGAAATAATGCCGACTGGGTCAGGCAGCGCCGCTATCTGACGAAGGCCTTCCGCCATCGATGTGATGCGTTCATCAGTCAGCTCCAGTCGATCGAGTAACGCCGCATCCAGACCTTTTTCTTTTCCGGCAACCATATCTAACGCATTAGCCTTTTTCAACACCTCTGCCTGCGCCAGTATCTGCTGGGCAATCTCACCAAGTGCATGATTTTTCTGTCCAGTTGATGCTTTACCAATAGCTCTAGACGCCGCCCGCGCGGCATAACCAACATCGGACATATATTGTTCTACATCATTGGAATCTGATTTTATATTTGCATTCATGGTTTTACTTTACGGTTTCAATGAGCAAGCCTTGTTGGCACTCGCTTTAATAACAACATTATAGCGAATCGCCATTATGCTTGCAGTGACTAAATAAAATTAATCTTGCTGCTCGATTCTTGTCGCTCAATATATCGCCAGACTATTACCATCGCCAATACCGTGCAGCAAGAAGCAAACACAAACAATACCGATGCCCCCCATTGATCCCAAAGCAGGCCACTAATCAGACTGCCGATGGCCACGCCACCGCCAAAACTGACACTGGCATAAATCGCCTGCCCTCTACCCTGATGACTGCCAGTAAAATAATCATGTACCAACGAAATGCCCACCGAGTGGAACACACCGAATGAAAAAGCATGTATAAGCTGCGCAAAGAATAACATCGAAAGATCATCAACATAAAAACCGATGATTAACCAACGGAAGGTAGTCAGAAATAATGTAATCAAGAGCAATTTTCTTGCCCCAAAAACAGGTAACAGTCGATGCATCAATAAAAACACAACAACTTCAGCGATTACGCCAACCGCCCACAACACACCAATCATCTGCGAGCTATAACCCTGCTCTTCCAGATAGATTGTGTAAAAAGTGTAATACGGTCCGTGGCTGCACAGCATTAAAAAACACACAACAAGGAACGCCATGACATTGCGCTGCTTTATTACGTGCCAGATAGGTGAATGGTCAGTGTGTGGTATATTTAATTTTTCCGGCACCATAAAACTGGTTATGGCGATAACGACAAATGTGATCAGAACAACAATAGGGATAACATCTGCATCGTAACTTTGCAGGAGGTAACCCATCAGTACCGCGATAACGATAAACCCTAACGATCCCCACAGACGAACCATACTGTAACGGTGCGTATCATTGCCCAGATGATTCAATGTCATCGCTTCAAATTGTGGCAAGGTGGCGTTCCAGAAAAAGCTGAACAGGATCATCACCAGAGTAAGCCACCACAGCTGTTGGCTAAAAAAGACCAGTGAAAAACTGAGTAACGCACATAGGCAGGCTATGCGGATGATAAACATCGAACGGCGCGTATGGTCAGCAAGCCAGCCCCAGATGTAGGGCGCGACTAATTTGGTGGCGGGTAAGATAGCAACCAGACCACCGATAATGAGACTGCTATAACCAAGAGACTTTAGGTACAGACTCCAGTACGGAATCAGCACGCCCAGTGAGGCAAAGTAGAAAAAATAAAACCCACTGAGCCGCCAGTAAGGAACGCTAGATTTTTTCACTATTTTATATGAAGTGAGAGAGTGTTGAACGATGTCGATTTTTCGTTAGGGCAAGGCAAATATTGTCGACTAATTTGCAGGAGCAAATTGAACAGCTCCGCTGACCCGAAGGGCAGGAGCCCGCAGTAAAAAAGTGGAGCTTACAATGAGTAAGTGAGTCAGTGAGTAAGCAAGCAAGTGAGATAATTTTTAACGCAGCCATAACGGAAAAGATGCTTCGTGCAAAGCTCTCTATGTATGTGATGGAATTATTGGTGTCTGCGAATGCACATCCATGTTCTGACCGCGTTGGCGTAACAGATGATCACTCAACACGATTGCCAGCATAGCTTCACAGATAGGTGTCGCCCGTATCGCAACACAGGGGTCATGACGACCATGTGTTACAACGTCGATGGCCTTACCATCGACATCGACCGTATCACCACTAAGACGAATACTTGATGTCGGCTTAAATGCAGTATGCGCAACGATATCCTGGCCCGAAGATATACCACCTAATACGCCACCGGCATGATTTGATTTAAATCCTTCTGGTGTTAGTTCATCTCTAAATTCAGTGCCTTTAGCTTCAACACAGCCAAAGCCATCGCCAACCTCAACACCTTTTGCGGCATTAATTCCCATCATGGCATGTGCGATATCTGCGTCGAGCCGATCAAAAACCGGCTCACCTAGGCCTGGTGGCACACCTTCTGCAACAACCGTGATTTTCCCACCGACAGAGTTACCCTCTTTGCGCAGAGCATCCATATAAGTTTCAAGTTCAGCCACCAAGGACGCATCGCCACAGAAAAAGGCGTTATTATTTATTTCAGCTTTATCTAACATCGGCATCTTTATTGGGCCAAGCTGTGACATGTAACCGTATATGTCGATACCATAACGGTCTTTAAGAAACTTTTTAGCAATACCACCGCCGGCAACGCGCATCGCGGTTTCACGTGCTGAAGATCTGCCGCCACCGCGATAATCACGAATACCGTATTTTTGCTGGTAAGTATAATCAGCATGCCCAGGGCGAAAGCGGTCCATGATGTTGCCATAGTCTTTTGAACGCTGATCCGTGTTTTCAATAATCAACCCAATACTGGTACCTGTGGTTTTGCCTTCGAACACACCTGAAAATATTTTTACTTTATCTTCTTCACGTCGCTGTGTGGTATGACGAGAGGTACCCGGCTTACGACGATCCAGGTCGATCTGCAAATCTTCTTCGCTCAACTCAATTCCTGGCGGACAGCCATCGATGATGCCAACTAAACCGGGACCATGCGACTCACCTGCCGTTGTTAAGCTGAATAATTTTCCTATTGTGTTACCTGACATATGGCCAACTTGCTTCTATTAAAAGATATGTTAAAGATTTGTCACTAAAGACTACGATTAAACATTCTGTTTAAATGCTTTACTAAATATTAACACGCTTGAAATCAGCCTGATATGTTTCCAGTTGATTTGCTGTTAATACAAACACGCCATCGCCACCAAATTCGAAATCAACCCAGAAAAAAGGTACTTCTGGCAGTAAATTTTCTAATATCACTTTCGAGTAACCGACCTCAACCACCAGAATACCATCCTCACTCAGATAATCTCTTGCCTGCATCAACATAGGAAGTACGATATCCATACCCGTCTCACCAGCAGCAAGTGCTGTCGAACCGGGCTCAAAATCAAATTCAGCCGGCAATTCCGTCATCTCCTGCGCTGAAACGTATGGCGGATTACTCACGATTATGTCATAACGTTTTTCAGGAATGGACTCAAACAAATTAGATTCTATTAGCGTAAGCCGCTGCTCCAGACCATGGTTCTTACGGTTAATCTCCGCGACTGATAAAGCATCTGTAGATATGTCACTGGCATCAACCTGCGCCTGCTCAAAAGCATAAGCACAGGCAATGGCTATACAGCCACTGCCTGTACACAGGTCGAGAATATTATTAACCTGTTCGGGAGAAATCCACAGCGAAAACTGGTGCTCAATTAATTCAGCTATCGGTGAACGCGGAATCAGCACTCTTTTATCAACATAAAAACTCAAACCAGAAAACCAGGCTTCATTGGTTATATATGCCGCTGGTTTATGCTGCTCGATCCGTTGCTGAAAAAGCCCGAGAACATGCAGACGTTCATCCATGGTAAGTATGCAATCAAAGTATTCTGCACTGAAGTCTGGTGGCAAATGCAAGCCGCTTAAACATAGATAGACAGCCTCATCTATCGCTGTAGGCATGCCTTGAACAAAGCTTAGTTCAGCCGCATTAAACTGACTGGTGCCCCAGCGGATGAGGTCACGCAAGGTTTCCAGATCGTTTGCGATTTCACGTTTATTTATCATGCTTGTATTGTACACATAATCCCGCATTTGAAGTCTGATTTTGCGGTTAGCTAATTATCAGATTAGTTGCTCAGGAGGTCACTAGACTTGAAAATTAAATTAAAGCCCACACCATGATTATATTGATGGCTTGCTTTGAAGCGATTATAATTCGATTAAGTTTAGTCAGGGCAGTATCGGCAACTAATTATTACCACTAAAATCCACCTACACAGTACCTTTATTATGAAAAACATCATCACACTATTTATATTATTGATTTCAAGTTATAGCCATATCAGCTTCGCCAATGAAGCCGACTCAACAACGGTTAGGTTTACCGTAGAAAATGCCTGGATAGCAGAAGCACCTCCCGTTAGTAAAGTAATGGTCGCCTATCTAACAATCAACAACCAAAGCAACCAAGCCATAACTATCGTTAAAGCTGAATCTGATCTTTATAGCAGTATCGAATTTCACGAGACCGTACATGAGAATGGCTTAGCCCGAATGGTTCGTTATAGCGAACTGCTCGTGCCTGCAAACGACAACCTTGAATTAAAACGTGGCGGTAAACATTTAATGCTATTTAATCCGACAAAACGTTTGAAGATCGGTGACACTGTAACTATTAGATTAACCACCGCTGACGACACCTTTAAGATAATTTCAGTGCCAGTTAAAAAAGTACAGTATTAATCACTGCTTCAAAACCACAATAAAAAGAAAACTCAAATGAAGCAAAAAATTCTCGCACTACTCTTTTATATTATTCCTCATCACGCGGTATCATGGTTGATGTTCAAAGCAGCAAGGATTACCTGGTTACCACTGAAAAACCTCATCATCCGAACCTACACTAATTTAAATCCGGTCAAGATGCATGAAGCTGTCGAAGAAGATATGTTTGCCTATGAATCACTTAATGCTTTTTTTACTCGTTCATTAAAACCGGGATGTCGTCCATTCGATGAAAACGAAGCGCATTGGCTGTGCCCTGTAGACGGATCAGTCAGCCAGGCACAAGCAATAAAAAATGGTCGCATCTTTCAGGCCAAAGGTCAAAACTACAGTTTATTAGAGCTTGTTGGTGGTGATAAAGAACTCGCAGAAGTATTTAATAACGGTCAATTTGCGACATTGTATCTATCACCAAGAGATTACCACCGTATTCACATGCCAACGACCGGTAAACTTAAACATATGCAATACATACCCGGACGCCTGTTCAGCGTCGCAACATTTGTTGTTAATCACATTCCACGACTGTTCGCACGCAATGAACGCTGCGTCTGTTATTTTGAAACTGAGCAAGGTCCGATGGCAATGATATTAGTTGGTGCTATTAATGTATCGGCGATAGAAACCGTCTGGCATGGATTGATTACCAGTAAAGCCAAGAATGTTAAACGTTTTGATTACAGCCACGAAGAGATTATCTTGAAACGTGGCGCAGAGATGGGTCGTTTCAATCTAGGTTCAACCGTGATTGTTTTAACCACTAATCAGATGAAACTAAATGAGGAGCTGGTTGCCGGTACCGAGATTAAATTAGGTCAATGTCTGGCAACAGACAGATAAAATTAATCTGCGGATTTAATTATTTTCAGATTTTACCGGCTTTAAAGTTTCAACTTCTGCACGCTGTACAGGAGCGATACCTTCCCGCTGAGCCGCACTGCCTGATGGACTCGTGTAGCGATCATTCATCCCCTGAATAAACTCACAGGCATCCGCTGTTACTTGCGCCAACGTTCTCTTCGAACGCATAGACCAGCCTACTGGCATCGGCCTAAAGATACTTCTTAAAGGCTGAGTGTTTTTCAGAAAAGCTTTTTTAATATCACCAGCAAGCAATTTACCTTCGCGGTGCTCGCCAGCCAGATTTTTATCGATGATGACATTTTCAGTAATATTTCTGGCAACTATTCTTGCCGAAAAAGCACGTGCGGTAAAATGAACTACTGAAAAACTGGTAAGAACTATACCCAGTTTTATCGAGGATACGATTCCAGCATTAGTGAAATCATAAGAAAACAATGCCCAGGAATCAAACCACTGCCCAAACACCATCATTATTATGACAAAGATACCGATTGCAACAGCATCAAGAGTTAGCACCATCTTTAACCATTTATTCATCGCTTCTTTAACGACGGGAATAATATGGCTTTCAATATCATTAGCAATCGTCTGTAAGGCGCCCACAATACGGTAAGATCGCTCTACTTCAACTTGGTGAATACGTTCAAATATCGCTGCTTTATCTTGTGCACATTTACTTTCAAAGCGTTTACGCACGGCTTCGTCTTCGATAGGAACAGCAAGATCGTTGTTATATATAGAATAGAAACGCCCCGCAGTTAAACCTTTTGCAGCAAGTGCACGTTGCCAAGCTGCAACCACGTCTTCAGGGTTGTCTTCCTGCGCTGCAGTATCTATCTGGTTAAGAATATACAGAAATTTTTCTGAGTCACTACGGTTAATGGTGTGACCAACCAGATGATCCAGCGTATCTTGCATCGCACCCGGCTCAGGATGTCTGGCATCAAAAAACACCAGCACCAGATCCGACAGGTCAACAATATGATCGGTTAAACGTAATATTGCATTGCGTTGTTCGTCAGCATCAAACCCAGGTGAGTCGATAATAATCTTTCCACTCAGTTTATCCGAGTGAGAAGTTTTCATCTGCAGATAAGCATCTATGCGCCTGCCTTCACCATTTGTTACCTTATCGATCTCATCGCTCATCTGATAAAACGGAAAACGTGGATCAGCATTTAATGCGATGCCTGGTAAGACACGATTATCTTTGCTGTTGCTATAGGTAATAACAGTAAACTTATCATCAACCGCCTGGTTACCAGTAAGCTGTAATTTATTACCAAGAAAATTATTAATAAATGATGACTTACCCGCTGAGAATGTTCCCAGAACAGAGACTAATGGCCACCATGGAATATTTGTTGCATACGATTCACTGGTATCCAGCAAACCCATTTTATATGCGACAGTGTCTAGCTTTTTAAAACGAGAAACCACGTCAAGCAACAACGGATTCTCATTATTTAAATGCGTTTCCAGTTTCGTTAATCGATCACGAATTGATTTATCTGGGCGATTCAACATAACTGATTATTTAGCTTTATCCGACACTGTCGCTGTTGGCTTTTTTACAGCAAACGGGCTTGTGCCTGGCATATTGACTTCCGTTTTAATATTTTCAGCTTTTACGGCATCAACTTTTATATTTTCCTTTGGAACAACGAGTGGCACAGCGTGTTTTACCGGCATCACTCTTGCTGGTTGATATGGACGTGCATAAGTATTACGTTGCTGCTGAGGGTTGTTATATGAAGGCCAGGTCTTAGGTGCAGTCATCGTTGGCGGAACATTTGAACTGGAGCTAAATGGCATCATATCGTTCATCATGCCAAATGGTCCACTGGAAACGGTTCGATTCATACCGTGCATATCACGCTGCATACCGTAAACAGAACGATTCATACTGCCGATATTGTGCGTCATGCTCTGTATGTTATTGCTCATCGGTGTTAACGCATCCATCTGCGTTGACATGGAACCAATTTCAGTTGTCATGCCATCAATATTGCCTGTCATATTATCGATACTGCCCGTCATGCTACCTAAATCTTTGGTCATGCGTGGCATTGCATCAGAAACGATTACCGCCATACGGGTAACCGACTGAGACAGAGTAGAAATATCATGCGTCAATCGATAGATCAAAAAGAAACCGTAACCAGCTAATAACACAAACGCAAACAATGACGGGTAAACCACCATCTCCCAACGTCGCGCACTGCTATCAAACGTATTAGCTAATCTTTCTAACGGATCAGTTGGTTTATCACTAACATAAGCCTTATCCAGTATCTTTTGCTGTGCACGTTGTTTTGCTTCATGAGCGCGTGCTTTTAGATCATCAGAACTTGATTTAGATTTAGATTTGATGGCATTATCAGCCGCCGCCTTATCTACTGCACTTATTTTTTTTGCAGCTGACTTCATGTCAGAATCTTTGTTCGCACCCGCCTTGGCAGTAGCGGCAGAACCTTTAATAACTGGTTTCGCTGTACTTGCCTTCTCTATACTGGGCTTAGCTGAACTAGCCTTCTTAGCTGTCGCTTTGTCTTTTAACGTACTATCAGTTTTTTTATCTTCAGCCATCTTAAAAATCGCCCTCAGCGCCTCGATTCATAATCTCTAATATAATTTTCTTAACACCCATTGCTTCTTCTTTTAAAGCTGGCGGCAATGGTTTTCCACCATAAATCATGGCATCCATGTTTAATGAGTATAGCCACAATTTACCTTCTTTATCCTCAACCAGACTGATACGGCACGGTAAATAGGCTGAAAATGCGTCACTGTAATCAAGCATCTGTGCCGCAGTTAACGCATTACAGAACATATATATCTTGAAGAATCGTGACTCTTCGCCATTCATTGCTGTAACTTGATCAGACAGAGGAAGCTCACCAACATTTTTAATGTTAAGTTCATTTGCAACTGCTTTGATAGTTTCATCCACATCTTCAACGGTCAGATCTTCTTCGACCGGAATCTTCCATACGGTTGCTTCAGCAGCATTACCGGTTTCGAGAAGTGTTGTTATCATGTCGCCATAAACATCGATCGCTTTTTCATCAAACTCTTCAAAAGCCTCCATCATAGGCGCAACTTTCACTGCCGCATAAATTGCGATAACAACAACAGCAAAGCCGATGAGCGCAAATAAATTACGTAACGCATAAAACATATAAATACCTCAAAATAATCTCAAAAAATGATCCCATAGTTGCATTCAGCAAACCGCGACCCAAAATGACAATAGGCTACGATACCGTTGAATCAATCAACGTCTGCAATTCACTTGCTTTCGTGCTATCCAATTGTCGCAACAAGCCCATCAATGTACGGGCTCGTTGTATCTGTCCTTTACGTACTAAAATAGAAGCTGCTTCAAAATAAGCAGAGGCAGCTTGCTGTTTTTTTCCTTGATTAAAATATACATTGCCTAATTCACCGTAAGCATCATAGTTATCCGTCGTGTTATCAATAACATTTTGGTAACTCTGTTCTGACAAATCATACTTTCGTTGAAAAAAAGACTTCCTTGCGGTAATCCAACTGCCTCGAACCGCATCTTTTTCCATCGACTGACCAACCACTCGACCATGCTTATCTACATTTTCTAATTTCTGCTCTACGTCAGCAGTAATGAATGTGTCCTGAGAGGCTTGACCTGTTACTGAATTGACAGTAGCTGGCTGTGGCTTGGCTGGCTGTGGTTTGGCTAGCGGAGGCGCAACAGTAAAGCTTGATTCATTTGCAGCTACTTGTCTCTGCCTATTTGGCAATGGCTGTGTACTGTTCTGTGGGGGGGTGACCGCTACATTTTCCTTAGCCACATTAGTCTCATCTACTGCATCTGCAAGCTCAGCTAACGGTGGCGCAACCTCTCTATTTTGAGTATCCGCTGACAGTTTTGCCTGCTTTGCTTTTACCGCAGCAATAAACTCTTCAACCTCAACAAATTCATCTGAGAGATATGCCAGCGCTTTGCCTGCAGGTGTATCATCACCCGCCAGATTACCCCAGAACATATACCCGTATATCACCGTCACAACTAACAGGATAAGAAAAATATGACTTAGGAACCATCGAATAATTTTCATATAAACCTCTGTACCAACTTAACCTTTAAAAACAGCTTTGAACAAACCACTTAATTTAGTCTAATATCGCTGCCAGCTTTTTCATTTCTTTTGATGCTTTACCCATCGGATCCAGCTCAAACACACCCAGACCTTCACTGAACGAACGACGATATGCAGTCCGCTGATAGAGACGAATATCAATCGCTTTTATTCCTTGCAGCATCTGTATCGCTTGCTCTGCCTCATCCGTTTCACGCACGCCCACATGGGTATCCGCTCGATTAATAAAACCTAATACTTCCGTTTTAGCATTTTTATTATCAGCCACTATTTTCAAGAATCGTTGCGTCGACCAGATATCGGCCTGACTTGGCAGCACAGGGATAAGAATGCGACCTGCTAATGAAATCGCTTTTTCCATCGCCGGCATGTTACTGGCGCTCATATCAACGATAATAGGCTGCTTGTTTTTTTTATCACCAGCCAGTTTTTCTAACTCAGCTAAATCAGTAGAAACTTCAAATGTTGGCTCAAAGCCATCTTCTTCGCGCACTTCACATACATCAACCAGTGTACATTGAGGGTCCAGATCAAATGCCATAACCCCTGCTTTATCATGTGCCAACCAGACCGCTAGATTAAACGCAACTGTACTTTTACCTGTACCACCCTTTAAATTCCCAACGACTGTTAACATAAATGCATCCGATTATTATTAGTGATTATAATTGTTATTTATATCAATATGTTATGACTTATATCAAGCAAAGCAGAGGTTATTATTTACCTGCCATTGCTTCTGTGTTTATTTCTGTTTTAGTATTTTTTACAGCTTTTTGCGCAACCTTTAACGATGCATCAAATAGCTTATAATCCTTTGGTATAACAAACAGCTTTTTACTGACTTTACCAACCGTTATATTTCTCAGCTCATCAACAACATTATCTTTATATTGCTGCTTCACCACGATATCCAGCTTGTTGTCATACCACTGTACACCCTGCTGCTGCTCACCCGATCCGCTGAATGCAACCATGGTAAGTTTTCTGACCTTACGGTCATTCATTATTTGATCATCCTTAATTTCAACACTTAAACCCGTACCATCCGAGTTCTCCTGACGAAGTATATTTTTATACTTTACATCTATCCATTGAAATATATGAAAATCGTGACCTTCATTATTAAGTGTAATCAGCCATTTTTCTACATCTCGGTCATCAATCTTGGCTTTTTTAAGAAACATGCATTCAGCACCAGCAAACTGCTTACATGGGTCCGTATTCTTTTTACGTTTTTTACCTGTGATTACTTTTTCATCTGCAGGCATATCACGTTCAAGAAAAAATTTATTCTCGCTATCTAACCATATAATCTTATTATTCTTGTTATCAAAGATTTGCACCATAGGCACGCCATCTTCAGTATATTCAAAACGTACATTGCCATCTAGCCAAAACATCTTTGCATGGCTGACACTTTCGCCACGAATCTGTACCGCATCAGCGGTAAAAGACTGCGCTTGCAATAAAGCTGAGTAGGATAAACAGACCAGAAAAAATAGATTTATTATAAATTTCATAATAGTTTAAACAGAAAAAGCGGTGCCACTCTGGCACCGCTCAATCAAATGCTGCTTACTGTGCCGGTGCTGCCTGCGGTGCAGACTGTGCAGGTGGCTGACCATAAGGACCAGGACCATAAGGCTGCTGACCATAAGGACCAGGACCACGGTAACCAGGGCCTGGGCCATAATTAGGACGACCATAGTTCTGGTTGCCACCAGAATAACCATTATTCCAGGCATTACTGTTGTTCCAGTCGTTGTTTCCATAATAAGAGTTGTTGCCACGGCCCCTACCGCTGCCTTTACCTTGCATACTCATATTAAAGTTACCGTCAAATTCGCCCGAACCATCGCCCGTGCCATCACCGTAACCGCTATTATCCCAGTTGTTGTTCCAATTGTTGTTGCCATTGCCCCAACCACTGTTACTATTATTGTTATTGTTATCCCAAGGACCACCCCAACCAGCATTTGCTGTCATTGAAGCCAGACCAAGCGTTAAGGCGGAAGATATTACTGCCAGTTTGATTATTGATTTCATACGACTATTCCTCATTACTTCCCTCATTAAAATGCGGCATTGAATCGAGGGATGCACCCAATACCTGGATTATTGTGAAGCCATCAATTGTAAAGCTAGTAACTTTTCAGTGGTGAACTACACACTATACCCTTGTTAATAGCTGGAATCTATTTCATTTATAAGTTTCCATTAGGTCCGAAACTAAATGGATTGAAGACATTATTCGGCAATGGATTAAGCCTATCATTCAGCCTTCTATTTTCATCCGTTCCACCTTGATTACCCATAAAAGGCTGAACATGAATCGGCGGCAAACCACCTACTGCCGCATCTGGCATCCAGGGAAATGAACCGCCACGTTGCAATAAATCTGAACCATTACCCCACGGTGAAACCGAAGGCACATCAATCATTGGATTTGAATAGCCTCCCTGATTCGGCATGTTGTACATCGGCGGAGCATAAATAGACGGACCCGTCGCGCCAGGAACCGATAAACCATATACAGGCGGCGCAGGTAGGGTCTGAGCTGGCAAGTTTTGTACCGGCAAGTCCTGAACTGGTCTGCGCTGCTGTGGAGCCATACCGTACGAACCCCTATTTATCAGCCTATCGCCAGGCAGGCGTTGATACATCATTTGCTGCTGTTTTAATGATTCAAGAATTTCTGGTGTAACAAAGCGAGAGCCCTGGTGCTGTTGAGGTCGACCCTGCTGGCCACGGAATAATTGGAATTTAGATTGCTCATCTACCTGGGGTAACGCCCAAGGATTAGAACGGCTATCTATTAACTGAAAGGAATAGTCAGGTATTTGCTGAGATATCACTTTATCACCAGCAAAGGCAGCAGGCGCAAAAGCCAGCAGAAGGCTATACATTAAGCCACCCGTAACTTTGTTTATATGGTTGCGATACTGCATTAAACATACCCTAAACATCTACTCACAAATACAGTTGAAAATTCTTTACTTCATACATTTTCAAATTTAATAATCAAACAGCATAACGTATCTGCTAATCAGGCTTTCAAGTTAATTAGAGCCTGATTGATTATAACGCGGATTTTGAGCACGGTGAGGTGGTTGGGCTGGTCGTGCGATTTTATTGTTACTTGAATTTGGTCGATAAGATGGCCCATTGTAATGAGGACCAGCTGGCGTGTAACCCATGGATGGCGTCCAACGTGAGCCGTTCATGTTCATAGCCGGCGCATTATATGCATTTGGCATGTAACCACCGGGGTGTTGCCGCCCAGTATAATTACCCATCACCTGACGCTGACCGGCATTAGCTGGAGCTTGCTGGCGTTTTGCTCGAGGAGGTGCCATATGCGTCATCGGTTGTGACGGTGCATAACGATAACCGCTTTCTGGCATCCAGCGGTTTGTATTATTACCACGTAAATTATTAGGCCAGGGAATATCTGGGCTAAACATATCCATAGGCACAAATGATGGATCATGCCGATACACAGGCTTATTGAAATTATGGCCAAAAGAAGGGCCTTTTACAGAGTAATCACTTAACGCCGATGACATATACGGACCAGGCGGTGGTGGCGGAATAATTTCTTTTTTTACTTGATGTCGCTGTGTCCGTTGCGGATAACTACGCCCTGCTTCACTGCCCGGTTGCTGACCAGTATTAGCTGTATTCGCATCCGTTGCTTTTACAGATTCCGCCTGTAACAACGCAGGTAACAGTAGCAGAACCACTGGTAGGCATAAATTTCTCAAACTTTTTGAACCATCGTTAAAATACATTAATCGTTCCTTTTAGTTGCCACCATCATCCTTAAGCCGAATACCGCGACGGCCACCCGGTGATGATTTTTTAGATGGCGCCTTTTTCACAGGGGCTTTCTTAGCCACTACCTTCTTGGCCACTGTTTTCTTGGCGGCTACTTTCTTTTTCGGCGCTGCTTTTTTAGTCACCGTAGATTTTTTTTCTGTAGGTGCCTTTTTAGCTGTAGGTGCCTTTTTAGTCTCGGCCTTCGTTTCAGGCTTCGTTTCAGGCTTCTTCTCAGCTGCTGGTGCGGCCTTAGGTGCAGGCGATGGTGCAGGCGGTGTTGATGGTGCAGGCGGCGGTGTTGATGGCGGCGCTGCTGGAGGTGGTGATGATTTTGGCATAATCATGCCTATCAACATACGCAGGATATTAAATACCATCTGGAAGATGACAACTATCCAGCCAACCAGACCGACGATACCACCGTAGATTCGCATCCATAATGGTGTTTTATATTCATCAACTTCGGGTTCAGCATCGATCATTTCGTTACCGCTTCCATCAGCGCAGGCAACATTACAGTTCGGGAATGCTTTTCTGGCAGAAATACAACCTAAAGGAATAACGAACAAAGTCAGCACAGTAGAAACCACCACACCAAACAACAGTGAAATAGCCATACCTTCAAAGATGGGGTCACTCAAGATAACACTCGAGCCACCAACCAATGCCAATGCGGTAATGACGATTGGGCGGGTACGTGCCTGACAAGAGTTGATCACCGCATCCATTACCGGCACACCACGCTCTACTTCTTGTTTGGTGAAATCCACCAATAGTATCGAGTTCCTGACGATAATCCCGGCGAGAGCAATCCAGCCGATCATCGAGGTCGCGGTGAATTCTGCATCGAAGAACCAGTGACCTGGAATAATACCGACCAGCGTCAAGGGGATAGGTGCCATGATAATCGATGGGAAAATAAAGTTTTTAAACTCGATTACCACCAACATGTAGATCATGATCATCGCCAGCATGAAAGCACCGCCCATGTCACGGAAGGTCTCATAAGTAACTGTCCACTCACCGGTCCATTCAAACCCGGTTTCAGAACTGTTTGCAGGCGGACCAAAGTATCCACCACCGATAAAGCCGTGAGCAACGGTGACGCCGTCAGGTGACACATAATCTTCCAGCATTTCATCGACCTGGAACATGCCATAAATAGGCGCAGCTAACTCACCGGCATTTTCACCAGTAACGAACTCTACTTCACGTAAATCTTTATGGTAGATAATATCTTCTTCAACATCCTTTACAAATCGACCCAGCTCCGACAATGGCAACATCGAACCATCCGGTGCCTGCACAGGAATTGATCCCAACCGTGAGAACTCTGAACGCGCTGATAGCGGTACTTGTAAGATAATGTACGTTGGATCGACAACAGAGCCACGCTTCAAATCACCTACAACAAAGCCACCCATCGCCATCTCAAGCGTCGTGTTTATCGCATCAATGGTGATACCTTTACGCAACGCCTTATCGCGGTCAGCTTTGAAACGCCAGATTTCATATGGCTGCTGCATCAGATTATCAACATCAGTGATACTGTCTGCCGCTTCAAACATTTTGGTCATATCACGCGCAAACTGTTGCCTTGTTTCCTGATCTGGACCATAGATTTCAGCAACTACCGACTGCAATACCGGTGGACCTGGTGGCATTTCAACAACCTGTATACGGGCACCTACTTTTTTAGCTATTGGCGTCATTATTTCGCGCATAGCGACAGCAATTTCATGACTGGTGGTCTCTCGCGCTGACTTATGTGTCAACACGACTTGCATATCTGCCTGCCATGGTTTTGTTCTTAAATAATAATGACGAACCAAACCATTGAAGTTATACGGTGAAGAAGTACCAATATATGTCTGCAATGAGATAACTTCTTCAAATTGTCTGGCCTCGTCAGCAAATGTCGCCATCAGGTTTGCAGTATCGATTAATGACGTGCCTTCCGGGAAATTAACCACGATATCAAACTCAGACTTATTATCCAATGGCAGCATTTTCACCGAGACAGCCGTGGTATAAAACATCACACAACAAGCAAAGAAAACGACAAACAGTGACATCAGGAAGCCATAACCCAAAACGCTGTTTTCTATTAGAGGCGTGATTGTGTTACGGAAAAAACGTCCGAGTCTAGCGTTACCGGCTTCTTCCTTTTCAGCATGATGCTTCAAATTTGCCATCGATGGCTTTATCTTATTAGCAAGCCATGGGGTAAACGCAAAAGCAGCAAATAAAGAGAAGATCATCGCTACCGAACCCAAAGTCGGAATTGGCGCCATATAAGGCCCCATCATGCCACGCACCACGCCCATAGGCATCAGTGCAGCAATAACGGTAAAAGTCGCAAGAATAGTCGGGTTACCGACCTCATCTACCGCTTGGATAGACACTTCTTCACTCATATCTTCTTTCATCAGCCAGTGTCGATAAATATTCTCAATCACCACGATGGCATCGTCTACCAAGATACCGATAGAGAAAATCAACGCAAACAGGCTGACACGATCAATGGTCAGACCCAGCACCAATGCACTGAACACAGTGAATAGGATAACGATAGGGATGACGATTAGCACCACCAGCGCAGGACGCCAGCCCAGTGCAAACCAGACCAATGCAGTCACGATTGCTGTAGCGATAAACAGCTTAAAGATTAATTCATTAACCTTGTCATTGGCGGTTTCACCATAGTTACGCGAGACGTAGACGTTGACATTGCCTGGAATAATTTCACCTTTTAACAGCTCCAGACGCTCAAGAATATTCTCGTAAACGGAAACACCGTTTGAACCTTTTTTCTTGGCGATAGCGATAGTGACCGCTGGTGCACCGTCAGCAACTTCAGTTTCAGCGCTAGCCGGACCAGTATAATGATTAACAATGCTGTGCACTTCAGATGGGCCATGCAACACATTGGCAACATCACGAATATACACAGGTATGCCATTAGACAGACCGACAACAATATTCTCTACATCCTGCGCTGATTGCAAAAATGAACCCGTGTAAACCTTGAAACTTTTATCCCAGGCTTCGATATCACCAACAGATTTCTCACTGTTTGCCTGCTGTATCACCTGCGCCAGTTTGGGCAAGCTAATACCATAACCAGATAATTTCTCTGGCAGAACTTCAACACGTAACTGTTCAGTACGGCCACTAACAACAAAGCCCTGATTTGAGTTTTCTACTTCACTTAGTTTTTGCAGAGTATCTAAAGCAATTAGTCGTATCGATGCATCATCAACTTCATTAGACCATAAGGTGATAGTCAGCCCCGGTACATCATCAACCGCTTTTGGCTTAACCATATAACCAGCCACACCTGGTGGCATAACGTCTTTATTTGAATCCAGCTTACTGTAGAGCTTGGTCAGCGAATCCTCCATCTCTTCACCGACATCAAATTCGACGGTAACAATGGCATTGTCACGCTGCGATGCAGCGTACACATGTTTAACACCGGACATTTCACCCATGATTCGCTGCAACGGTTTAGCTGCGAGCGCGGCAACCTGCTCTGCAGAAGCACCCGGGTAATTAACAAAAATATCAGCCATAGGCACCGATATCTGAGGATCTTCCTGTCTCGGTGTAAAGGCAATACCGGTTAATCCCATCAAAATAAAGATGATGATTAACATCGGTGTTAAAGGTGAGTTAATAAATGCCTTGGCAGTTGCGCCAGCAAGACCCAGGCTCTCATTTGCTGTTTCCAGCTTATTCGTTTCGTTATTATCTGACATGAGGACTACTTAATTATTCTCTAAGATTCAACCCTGTTCGCAATGATGCTACGAACACCTCCCAAACATTTGCCAGGCATAATCACCAGCAAATGACATTATTACTGTGCTAGTTACGCCCACGAACCAGTATTTTTTCACCTGGCCTCAGACCAGACAAAATAGTTACTGAATCTTCATCGACGACTTCACCGATACGCACTAAGCGCATCTTAGGTTTATTATTTTCATCCAAAACTTGCACAGACGGTAAACTGCCTTTTTTATGAATCGCTGCAATTGGAACTACAGGTAGCGCACGACTTGGTGACCCCACATCAGGAATCATTATTTCTGCGTACATACCAGGACCACCCGGTACACCTTCTGGCAAATCAAACTTAACGGTTACGGTATGCTGTTTACTGTCTGCTACAGGAGATATCTGAGCAACGCGTGCATTAATTAGCGTGTTACCTACATCAAGGCGCGCTGGAACGACCATACCTTTTTTCAGCCCCGGCATTAAACGCGCTGGAACTTCTGCTTGAATACGCAGGAATTTAGAATATGAAAAGATGATTAATGGCTGACCCGGTTGAACGGTATCACCTATTTCAACCATCTTTTTCATGATAATACCATCAAACGGTGCGATTGCTTTGGTATCACGCAACTTGGCATTGATGGCACGCAAACCTGATTCGGCTTCGGTGACGTGTGAACGAGCTGAGGCAACTTGTGTACCCTGTGTAACTAAATCGGCATGACGCTCGATACTCTTATTGCCGCCGCTGCTGCCCGGCATCATATCGTTGTTTTCAAAAAAACCATCAAACATCGAAGGCATACCCATGCCAGCCATCGGACGAGGATTATATACACGAGGATTCCACAACTCACGATTATACTGAACCTGTGCATTTTGCATTGCATTCTGTGCAGAATTCAGTTTTGCTTCGACAGCTGATTTCTTGGCCTGCAGATCATCATCATTGATCTGCACAAGATTCGTTCCAGCACTAAACTCATCGCCTTCTTCACCGGCAATACTGATAACACGTCCTGGCATCTGTGCTGCTAGCGTTACTTCTTTAAGCGGGATAACACTACCGCCTAAGATAACTGCACCGCCATGAGAAGCAACACCAACTGTAATAACAGTATCTGCCTGCACTTGTGCAGACCAACCCGTAAGCAGCGTTAGCGAGAGATAAAAGGGAAATTTCATACGACTAATTATTGACATGCCCAAAGCTACCTTCATGTTCATTTACACAAATTAATTGAGTGACACACACGCATAAAAATGCGAACGCGAGGATTGTAGAGAATGCCTTGTGTCATGAAAAAATGCAAGAGCTTTCGCCAACTGTAAGAGTAATTTATGACGCACTGATGAAATAACCTGTGCCTTATCTATGATAATTAACAATTACCTGACAATATTTCAGAAAATCTTCATGATAATGACTTAACTATTCTGCCACGGAAATATTAGTACCTGTTCGATATGCGTACAAGCAGTTTTAACCATTAACAAGCGATCCAAACCAACGGCAACACCTGCACATTCTGGCAAACCATGCTCGAGTGCAGCTATAAAATTTTCATCAATCGCCTTGGGGGCCGCGCCGCTTTCGATACGAACATTATTATCCAACTGAAACCGTGACAACTGCTCTTCTGCATCGGTCAATTCATAGAAACCATTGGCCAGCTCCATCTCGCCGAAGAATAACTCAAAGCGTTTCGCCACGGCCACCTGCTGTTCGTTAGCGCCGATTTTTGCTAAAGCACATTGTGCAACAGGGTAATCAAAGATAAAGGTAAAACAGTCGCTCGCCAATGAAGGCAACACTTTTTGCGTTAACAGCCAGTCAAGCCAGTCGTTGACATCGTCATCAGCACTTAAGCCCTGCGGTATCTCAATATTTTTTTCCAGCGACAGCGAATAACATTGCGCAGCGCTGACTTCATGCGGATTAAAGCCAATACTGTCTTCAAATACCTGCTGATAACTTTTAGTAATAAACACTGGTTCTTTATTTGCCTCACCGAACAACACCGTCACCAACTCAGCCAGTTCAGCCATCAACTGCTGGTCATCGTAACCGGGCTGATACCACTCCAGCATGGTGAACTCTGGATTATGATTCACGCCAAGCTCGTCATCACGAAATGCCTTACAGATTTGATAGATCGCCTGTTGCGAATCGGCAAGCAGTCGCTTCATCGCGTATTCTGGCGAAGTATTCAGATAACAATCCTGCTCGCGAAAGCAAGACTGCAAACTCTCAAGATGCGGGTCCGTGGTTGCAAATTGTGATAACAAAGGTGTCTCAACCTCAAGAACATCTTTACCATCAAAAAAAGCTCTGATGTTTTTCAACATCAGAGCTCTTTCTAGTATGACTTTATTGCTGGCTTTGCTACGCCACTGCCCCTTACTCATTATTACAGCACTCATCGTTCAGTTCTCATTATTACTGCGAGACCTGATGGTGGTAAAGTTTGCCCAAGCTGAGAACAGCGCACATTAAGCGCGCGATACATACTCACCGGTGCGCGTATCAATTTTTAAGATATCACCTTCATTGATGAAAAGCGGCACCTTAACCTCGGTACCGGTTTCAAGTGTTGCCGGCTTGGTTGCCCCCTGAGCAGTATCCCCTTTCAGACCCGGGTCGGTTTGCGCAACGGCAAGCTCGACAAAATTTGGCGGCGTTATTACCAAAGGCGCACCGTTCCACAACGTCATAACACAAAGCTCCTGACCCTTGATCCACTTAACCGCATCTCCAACAGCAACTTTATCTGCAGCGTGCTGCTCAAAACTGGCCGGCTCCATAAAATGCCAGTACTCGCCATCACTATAGAGGTACTCAACATTCATTTCATCAACATCAGCGGCTTCAACTGACTCTGTTGACTTAAAAGTACGCTCTAATACTCTTCCTGTTTTCAGATTCTTTGCTTTTACTTTATTAAATGCCTGACCTTTACCGGGTTTAACCACATTGTTTTCGGTAATCGAACAGGGGTCGCCATCCAGGATTATCTTTAAGCCATTTTTAAACTGATTTGTGCTGTATGTTGCCATGTTAAACTTTTGCCTTTTCTTTTAGTGTACTGAGATGTTTTAACGCATTATCTTGCCGTAAAATCTTGCTATAAAACATTGCGCTATATTTTTTCAGTCTAGATTTTTGCAGTATATTACCCTGAATTTACACTAACTTAAATCACGACCTGTAAATTTACATAAATTTCAACGATTGCTCACCACGACCCGAACAACTGTGCTCATGGCTCAACCCGCAAAATTAACTTTAAATCGCTCCGCCTCTCCAGCTTTGTTGACAGAACACGAGGCACCATGGAAAAAAGAACTGGCCAACGCTGTTACCGACCCAGGCACCTTATTAAAAAAACTCGGCCTTGAGGCACACCAGCAACTGATTGACAACAATACTTCTTTTAGATGCCTGGTCACCGAATCTTTTATCAACAAAATCGAAATCGGCAATATCAATGACCCACTGCTACGACAGGTTTTACCACTGAATGAAGAATATCAGATAGATATACAGCAACACGGCGTCACCGACCCGGTCGGTGACATCAGCGCCATGGCATCACCGGGACTGTTGCATAAATATCATGGCCGAGCCTTACTCATCAGTACCGGCGCATGCGCAATCCATTGCCGTTATTGCTTCCGTCGGCATTACCCCTATCAGGGTGCATCATGTTCCAGCAATGTCATCGACGATGCAGTGAATTATCTAACAAGCCACACTGAAATTGACGAGGTCATTTTAAGCGGCGGCGACCCCTTGGTGCTGGACAATAAAAAACTAGCCCGATTAATTTCTAAACTGGAAGCAGTACCCCAGCTAAAAACGCTGAGAATACACAGTCGCCTACCCGTTGTCCTGCCCAATCGTATCGATGATGGATTGCTCACACTTCTCAAGACATGCCGTTTACAAGTCGTCATGGTCATCCACGCCAATCATGCAAATGAGCTACAACACAACGAAAGCCGAAAATTAAATCAATTACACGATGTAGGCATCACGCTACTAAATCAAAGCGTTTTACTTAAAGGCATTAATGATGATTCTGATGCGCTGATCAGTCTAAGTAAGCGCCTGCTGGAGTGCAAAACGCTGCCTTATTATCTACACCTGCTTGATCCAGTTACCGGTGCCATGCATTTCTCGGTCGATGAAAATCAGGCATTAAAATTAATAACACATCTAGAGAAAAGCCTGCCTGGTTACCTAGTCCCCAAACTAGTACGAGAAATCAGTGGAAAGCAGTCAAAATCAGCAATTTTCAGTATCTAAGCTACAATTAGCTGTAATAATGGAATAATTATAAACAAATTGCCAAGTCATTGTTTTATATAGAAAGAACAAGAATTAAGGTAACAGAAAGCAGTATTTAACTAAAGATGAAATTAAATATACCAGAACAACATAGTCCCTCAGCGGGCGCAACGCCCAGCCACCCTCGTAAGCTGAAGAAGGTACTCGCCGCCCTGCCCAACGCAAACATGGGCGAATTAACCAAACAAACGTTCCTCATATTGCGCGACTTAAATCGACAGGAGATGCCCAACAAACATCGTCTGGAAAATATGGAAATGCTACGCGTTATGACGCGAGGTATATTTAATAATCTTAAAAAATATTTCATAAACCGTACCCTGCCATTACCGGATAAAAGTCAAAAAATCGTCAACCTGAATCAGTCCCTGTTACAGGAGTTAGTCCATGGTTACGAAATCATCGCTTACGAAGCTGCCAATAATATCGACACCAAGATTGATGATAAAACGCTAAGCACAGCTATCTGCCGGGCAATAAATTATCTCGCTGAAATGTTATTACGCGCCTGCGAAGTTTATGAGCCCTGCCCTAAAAATTTATGGAATGACGTACATGAGCTCTATGCTTTTGCCGAAAGCAGAGGCCTGACTGAAACGGTCATACACGGCGGTGATAAAAAGCAAAACAAATCAACCATAGAAAACAGTTACAAACAAATTTTATTATTTTCTCTTGCCAGGCCAATCGCGCTAAGACAACGTGATAGTGAGCGTGTATTTAACGAACTATTCGACTGGGCAAAGTATTCAATCATCAAACGTGACGCCTCAGAAAAACAGGTAGATCAAGTTTTCAGCATGCATATACACAAAGATTTGCCGCCCAACTATTTATCCAAACAAGATTTTGACAATGGCGCCATCATCCGGATTCTGGATGCGGGCAATCTGGTTACACACATAACAGGAATAATAGAAGAACGCAGCGGCAAAAAAGAGAAGCTTGCTCTAGGTGATGAGATTCCCACAGAAACACTAATTACACTCGTTAACTCATGGGGAGATAGTGCTAAACGTCGGTTCTCACGCGCAGACAGACAGGGTCACATCAGTGTCGCTATCGGTTTAGCAAACTCATCAAAAGCGATTAGCGGATCACTTACAAGGGAACCAGAAATCAATGCAGGCTCGGGGTTTATTCGTACCGCAGCATCGCGCAACCAGGACCCGAGCTTCACGCTGGAATCTATAAATCGAGGTGAAGACTCTGACTTCCAGGGATATATGACGCACACCGAGGTTGGCTCAGAAGATAATAATTCCTGGGACATGGTGGCAAAGGGTCGCGCACTAACAGAGACTTATACTAACGAACAAAAACACGTCAATGAAGACGATGTAAATCAACGACGACAAAAAGCTGATTCACATTGGGAGATTGTCAACATAAGTGCTGGCGGATATTGCTTGCGCTGGAACTCCGATGACACATCAAAAGCGCAGATTGGCGAATTGATTGCGCTACGGGAGCCTGGCTCTAATAATACTTTTGAGTGGCGCATCGGAGTAATTCGCTGGATGCAGTTTACTCAGGAGAATGGATTAGAAATTGGCGTTCAGGTAATATCACCTAAAGTCGTTGCCGCAACTGCGCTACGCCACAACCGACCAAATGAAGCACCATTTGAATGTTTGATGCTTCCGGGAATAAAAGCATTAAAACAAGCACCAAGCATATTATTACCTTCCCATGCGTTCAAATCAGCTGATAAACTTATCGTTAGCATATTAGAAAGCAAGCTTAATGTAACCTTAGCTGAAACTAAAGAACACACCGGTTCTTTTACTCAGTTTATCTATAAAAATTCTGACGTTGATAAGCGCATTAAAAAACAGGTCAAAAAAGAAGAGGCGAGTAAACATAAAGATGACTTTGATGAATTATGGACGTCATTATAAGCGCATACTAAGCCGCTACTTTTTAAAAAAAGCACAACACCAGCATAATCGGAATATTTGGAACCCCTAAGTGGAAGATAAAATAATCAACTTGATTGTCATTGATGATTCATTCGACAGTGAAGAAAAAATCAGCAGTTCATTAAGAGCAGCGGGATACACCGCCAGATCTTCACGCGTGGAAGATGATGAAGACCTGCTTGATGCATTATCTAAACAAGTTCCTGACCTGATCATCTATTTCGAAGGCATGGAATTAATATCGCTCAAACAAACCATCGAATGCTTGAACAAAGACAAAAAAACAACAAACTGTCGCGTTATTTCTGTTAATAAAACCGAACAGCCCAATGTGGTAAACGCCATGCGCGCCGGTGCTGCAGATGCAACCAGTTACGCTGACATCGAGCATCTGATATTAATCATCATCCGCGAACACCATTCGCAGCACAGTGCAAAACAGATTTCTAAACTCACCAAGTCATTTAAAGAATCTGAGAGACGATGCACCTCTTTACTTGACAGTTCACGTGATGCGATTGCATATATACATGAAGGCATGCATGTATATTCAAATCAATCATACCTTGAAATGTTTGATATCGAGGAATCAGATGAACTCGAAGGCATGCCTATTCTTGATATGGTATCTGCGGACGGCAGAGATGACTTTAAAACTTTTTTACGTGACTACACAAAAAATAATGATCAGGTAAAAAAGCTGGACACTCAGTTACACAAACCTGATGGCGAAGAATTTAAAGGTGAGATGGAATTCTCACCTGCTCAAATTGACGGCGAAGGTTGCATACAAATTATCATTCGCAAAGAAGACGTTAATTCAGAAGAACTTGAGCGCCAACTAAAAGTACTAAGCCAGAAAGATCAGCTGACCGGTTTATTCAACCGTCAATACTGTATTGAAAAACTTGAGTCCACCATTGAAGACGCCGAGCAAGGCAAATACACAGCAGCGCTATTAGAGATACACATCGATAATTTTGAAGGAATCAAAGATTCAGTCGGTGTCGTCAAATCAGATCAATACATCGTAGAAGCTGCAAAGGCATTACAGAGTGTTGCTGGTGATAACGACATTATTGCCAGATACACACACGATAGCTTTGTCGTCATCGCTATCGATTACACCAAAGACAATATAGAAAGTTACGCCTCAGACTTTCAGAGCGCAATATCGGCACTTGAAACCACCATTGACGCTTCGCACATTAATACGACCTGCTGTATCGGTATCGCACTCATCGATAGTAACTCACCCGAGTTCAACGATATCCTCGCCCGTTCAGAAAAGGCCGCAGCTTCAGCAGAAAAGAATGGTGCCAACCAGGTCGTCACCTACACACCGGAGAAAGGCGAACTTACGCGACATGAAGTTGATTCTAAATTTAAAGAACAGCTTACTAACGCTCTTAAAAATGACGATTTCTTACTACACTACCAGCCTATCGTTAGCCTGCACGGTGATACCGATGAACGCTATGAGGTATTCGTAAGACTGGAGTCATCAGATAGCTCCGAAGTTATCATGCCCCAGGATTTTCTGCCGGCAGCTGAACGTATAGGCATGTCCATCGCTATCGATCGCTGGGTGTTATACAGAACAATTCAGGAATATGGCAAGCGAGCCGCCGAGGGCAAGAAAACCCGCTTCTTTATAAAATTATCAGCCTCATCATTAAAAGATGAAACCTTGATTGACTGGTTAAGCTATCAGATAAAAGAAAAGAATATCCCGGAAAACACGCTGAACTTCGAAGTAAAAGAGACCGTCGCTGTAACCAACTTAAAAAACACTAAGGTTCTGTCACACAAACTAAAAAGCATTAAGTGCGGCTTCGTACTGGATGACTTTGGAACAGGTACTAACCCATTCCAGTTGCTAGATCATATACATGTTGATTATGTCCGGATAGAAAACAGCTTCATGGAAAACCTTGCTGAGAACCCGCACAACCAGGAAACAATAAAAGATCTTGCTTCGAAAGCTGCCGAACTTGGCAAACTTACAATCGCACAACGTGTTCCTGATGCGACCAGTCTGTCTATATTATGGGGAATGGGGGTTAACTTTATTCAGGGCTACTTCTTGCAGGAACCATTACCGAAGATGGAATATGACTTTACGGAAATGTCGGGGTAGATTTTCTTTTCACCTGTAGAAGCTGAATGCTTTAATATTTTAGATTGGCATTCCGCAATTTATTTATTTTTTCCTTTTCTTGTTATTTAATTCATATCTGACTTCCGCTTATTTCTAATAGATTGCGGTATTCGCACCGCGGGCGAGTCACTCTTTTGCTACAGCCCAAAAGAGTAACCAGAAAAGGCCGTCGCGACGCTGGCGCCCCTGTAAAAAACACAGGGGTTCCCACTGAATTGTTGCTGGTGCCATGCTGTGAAAAAACTCGCAGAAGACGCTCAAACAGTTTTCACAGAAAGCCCATGACACCAACAACACCCCAGTGGCTTGGCTAATGCGAAGGGAAGTCAAAAGAATAAAACAGTGCGCTTATTTTACTTTTGTTTATTTTTAAGTTCCCTTCTCGTTTGCTGAATGAAGTGGTGTTGGTAGAGGAAATATTAATATTGAAAGAAAAGTAACGCGCCAGTGGGGCGCGACCCACAATCTATAAAAATCACACCAAGGTCAAATAAAAGAGGAAGGTGAATATATATAAAATTAAAAACCTACTCAACAACCAACCGATCAACCACCCGATACCCTTTCGAAAGTTTCAGCCCGCGACGACCACGTTCACCAGCGTAATCATCAAGCTCACTAGTCTTCATGGTTTTATATTTTTTACCCGAATGCACAACAAGTTTGCCACCATCCGGTACAACTGCAATAGCAGCAACTATTTCATCGCCCGCTTTCAAAAGCTTTGAAGGAATATTGATAATTTTATTACCCTTACCCTTTGCCATCTGCGGAAGCTGCTCAACCGGTGTCACTAGCATATGCCCTTCTGTACTTACGGCAGCAATCTGGTCAGACTTAACTTCTGTAATTCTGACTGGTGGCAGTGCCAGCGCTTGCTTGCCAACATTTAATACTGCTTTACCTTTTTTCGCATTAGCCTGCATATCGCCCAAACGCACGACGAAACCATAACCGAAGTTGCTGGACATCAGATATAGCTCATCCGGGTTGCCTATCAGCACACCGACAAAATGCGACCCTGGTGTCGGTGTAAAATAACCGCTTAACGGATCACCCTGTCCTCTGGCAGACGGTAGTTTATGAGCAGGCAAGGTATAGGCACGACCACTCGAGTCTAAAAATATGGCGACTTGATTGGATTTACCCTGCGCAGAAGCCTGAAAACCATCACCCGCTTTATAGTTTAGTTTTTCAGCATCGATATCATGGCCTTTGGCTGAGCGCACCCAGCCTTTACTCGACAACACGACGGTTATTGCTTCACTGGAGATTAATGCAGTGGCATCGAGCGCCTGTGCCGCACTGCGCTCGACGATAGGTGAACGTCTGTCGTCGCCATATTTTTCTGCATCAGCGATAATCTCTTTTCGAATAAGCGTTTTTAAACGTTTGGCAGAACCCAGTATTTTTTCCAGATAATCTTTTTCTTCAGCAAGCTCTTCTTGCTCACCGCGAATTTTCATTTCCTCAAGCTTTGCCAGATTACGCAATTTTAGATCAAGGATGGCTTCAGCCTGAATATCAGAAATATTAAATCGCTTCATCAATACCGGTTTAGGTTTATCGGTTTCACGAATGATGGCGATCACTTCATCGATATTCAAAAACGCGATGAGCAACGCGTCTAGAATATGCAGGCGCTTGTTAACTTTTTCCAGACGCCACTGCAACTTGCGTCGCACGGTAACGGTTCTGAATTTTAGCCACTCTTCCAGTAGTAAACGAAGATTTTTCACCTGTGGCTTACCATTGATACCGATCATATTCATGTTGACCCGGTAACTACGCTCCAGATCAGTAGTGGCAAATAAATGCGCCATTAGCTCTTCAATATTTACCCGGTTAGAGCGCGGCATGATAACCAGACGCGTTGGATTCTCATGATCAGACTCATCACGTAAATCTTCCACCATTGGTAGCTTCTTGGCGTTCATCTGAGCGGCTATCTGTTCCAGAATTTTATTACCCGAAACCTGATATGGCAGCGCTGTAATAATCACTGCGCCATCTTCCATTTCATAGACCGCACGCTGTCGAATGCCACCTCGTCCCGTCTGATAAATTTCCAGGATATCTTTCTGTGGCGTAATAATTTCAGCCTCGGTCGGAAAGTCAGGACCTTTTATATGCTCACAAAGATCCTCAAGCGTAGACTTAGGGCTTTCCAGTAAACGCACACAGGCGCTGGCCACTTCTTTCAAATTATGCGGGGGAATATCAGTTGCCATGCCTACGGCAATTCCGGTACCACCATTCAGTAATACATTAGGCAGTCTGGCCGGTAAAGATTCTGGCTCATCCATGGTACCGTCAAAATTTGGTTTCCAGTCGACCGTACCCTGACCTAACTCTGTCAGTAAAATTTCTGAGTAAGCTGCCAGACGTGATTCGGTGTAACGCATTGCAGCAAACGATTTGGGATCATCAGGTGCCCCCCAGTTGCCTTGACCATCGACTAGCGGGTAACGATAAGAAAATGGCTGCGCCATCAATACCATCGCTTCATAGCAGGCACTGTCGCCATGCGGATGATATTTACCCAGCACATCACCGACGGTACGTGCTGATTTTTTATGTTTTGAGGTAGCACTCAAGCCGAGTTCAGACATGGCGTAAACAATACGGCGTTGAACCGGTTTTAGACCATCACCGATGTACGGTAAAGCACGGTCCATGATGACGTACATGGAGTAATCCAGATACGCTCGTTCGGTGAATTCAGAGAGTGGAAGTTTTTCTATACCTTCAAATTCTAGTTCTGATTGTGATGTCATAATTTCGCTATCGCTTAAATGAATAATGAATAGTGAATAATGAACAATGAGAAATGAATATTAAATTTAAGTTGCATATGTATATCATGCGTTTGATTTTTATTATTCACTTTTCATTATTCATTATTCATTGCTGAGATATAACTTTGTTATACCTCAGCGAGTGCGCCTTTCTTCTCTAACCACGCCTTCCGGTCAGGCGCGCGCTTCTTCGCTAACAGCATATCCAGCATACTGTGGCTCTTGCTGCCTTCACCTAAAGTTAATTGCACCAGACGTCGAGTATCAGGTGCCAGCGTTGTGACACGCAACTGCATCGGATTCATTTCGCCCAGACCTTTAAATCGAGTCACCGTCACTTTGCCACGTTTTTTCTCTGCTTCGATACGATCAAGTACGCCCTGCTTTTCAGCTTCATCCAGTGCGTAAAACACTTCTTTTGCCACATCGATACGGAATAAGGGTGGCATCGCTACGTAGATATGCCCTGCTTCAACAAGCACTCTAAAATGTCGAAGGAACAAAGCACACAACAAGGTAGCAATGTGGTATCCGTCTGAATCCGCATCCGCGAGAATACAGATTTTTCCGTAACGTAAATCTTTTAAATCAGAAGAGCCCGGGTCAACACCAACTGCAACGGATATATCATGAACTTCCTGTGATGCTAACACCTGATCAGCTTCAACTTCCCAGGTATTAAGAATCTTTCCACGCAACGGCATAATCGCCTGAAACTGTCGGTCGCGCGCCTGTTTGGCACTGCCACCCGCAGAGTCTCCTTCCACCAAAAATAATTCTGTGCGTTCTAAATCCTGAGATGAACAGTCAGAAAGTTTGCCGGGTAACGCAGGCCCACTAGTCACTTTTTTACGGATAACTTTTTTACCAGCACGCAAACGCTTCTGTGCATTCTCTATCGCTAGCATGGCAATAGACTCACCGGCTTCGGTATGCTGGTTCAACCACAGACTAAAAGCATCTTTAACCACACCGGAAACAAAAGCAGCGCATTCACGCGAGGATAACCGTTCTTTGGTCTGCCCAGAAAACTGCGGGTCCGCAAGTTTGACTGACAACACGTAACAAACTTTATCCCAAACATCTTCAGGACTAAGCTTCACGCCACGCGGCAACAGACTGCGTATCTCGCAGAACTCACGCAAAGCTTCCGTTAGACCAGTACGCAAACCGTTTACATGGGTACCGCCTACCGATGTAGGAATCAAATTGACATAAGACTCTGTTGTTAAGTCGCCGGCATCAATCTGCCAGGTCAACGCCCAGTCGACCGCTTCAGTCGAACTCGCCATGCTGCCGATAAACGGCTCCAGCGGCAGACATTCTTTTTCAAAGATGCTTTCACCTAGATAGTCAGCAAGCCCACCTTCATACAGCCAACTTTGCTTCTCACCTGTTTTTTCTTCGGTAAAACTTACTTCCAGACCTGAACACAGTACAGCTTTTGCTCGCAGAACATGCTTAAGCTTGATGATTGAAAAAGCGATGCTGTCGAAATATTTCTTCTCTGGCCAGAAATGAATCTTAGTACCAGTATTACGTTTACCGACAGTACCAGTTTTTTTCAATTTACTGATTTTAGCACCGTGTTTGAATGCCATCTCATGTACAACACCATCACGTCGGACTTCTACTATGACTTTTGACGACAGCGCATTAACCACAGAAACACCAACACCGTGCAAGCCACCGGAAAACTCATAATTTTTATTGGAAAATTTACCGCCCGCATGCAGACGCGTAAGAATAACTTCGACTCCGGGAATACCTTCTTCAGGATGGATATCAACCGGCATACCGCGGCCGTCATCCGTCACACTGACCGAACCGTCTTTAAACAAAACGACATCGATTTTGCTGGCATGACCGGCAATGGCTTCATCAACACTATTATCGATAACTTCCTGCGCCAAATGATTTGGGCGGTCAGTATCGGTATACATTCCCGGTCTTTTCTGAACCGGTTCAAGACCGGTTAATACCTCGATTGCCGAGGCATCGTATTTGCTCATATAAGTTGGCTCATGTGGATTACTTACCCTGATTTATTATAGTTATTTGGGTTTTTATTTTTTGATACTTTACCATCAGGTTATATTGCCAGCAATGATGATGAAGATTTTGTATAACATTTATCACGTACTTTTTATTTTACCTTTACGGGTCGCGCCCCGCAGGCGCCATAATAATCATTCTTGGCTTTTCTTTCAGTAGCAAAAGAAAAGTAACCAAAAGAATGCCATCCCGCACGTTTGCCCCGAGAAAAACGCTCGGGGTGCCTGAATGAAGTAGTGTTGCCAACAAGTCGCTCTGGTGCGCCATCCGGGCGCACCAGAGCTAACAGGCCGAACATGATTAATATTTCCTCTACCAACACGACTCCATTCAGCAAACGAGAAGGGAATTCAATAGCAAACAAAAGCAAAGCAAACGCACTGTTTTATTCTTTTGACTTCCTCTCGCATTAGCCAAGCCACTGAGGTGTTGCTGGCGTCATGAGTTTTCTGTGAAAACTGTTTGAGCGTCATCTGCGAGTTTTTTCACAGCATGATGCCAGCAACACCTCTGTGGGAACCTCTGTGCTTTTTACAGGGGCGCCAGCGTCGCGACGGCCTTTTCTGGTTACTCTTTTGGGCTGTAGCAAAAGAGTGACTCGCCCGCGGTGCGATGACCGCAATCTATTTGAGTTACACAAAGGTTAAATAAATAAAAACAAACAAAAATCGCGGAATGATAAAAATCCGCTCCTACAGGTTGAAGAGTCTACTTATGCACGTCATCTTCACACAACAATAAAACCTTATCCTGCAACATCTTCGCTGAGACTTGCTGCGGCTCAACCAAATCACCAACTGCCAATCCAATACTCGATTTAAAGCCTTTAAACAAACGATAGAATATATTCGACTTCTGCCGGCTAAATGCACTACCCCACAAACCCTGCAATGCCATCGGTATAACGGGTACTGCTCTTCGCTGTAAAATCCTTTCCACGCCATCTCTGAATGTATTCATATCTCCATCAGCTGTTATCTTTCCTTCTGGAAAAATACAAACCAAGTCACCATCGGCTAATGCTTCATCGATATCATCAAAGGCTTTATTTAACAAAGCCTCATTCTCATACTTACCCGCAATCGAAATAGCTTTAGCAGTTCTGAATACAAAGTTCAGAATCGGTAAATTATATATTTTATAATACATAACAAATCTGACCGGGCGTCTCACGCAACCAGCGATAATCATCGCATCTACAAAACTCACATGATTACAAACCAATACCGCAGGACCTTCCTGTGGAATCTTATCCAGCCCTTTTGTCGAAACACGATAAATACTATGAATCAATATCCACACCATAAAGCGCATAAAGAATTCAGGCACTAATGAATAGATGTATATAGCGACCAATGCATTTAAAATCGCAACTAGTAAAAATAATTGTGCAATCGAATAACCCAATGAAAGAACGACGATAGCAATAACTGCGGACAGCACCATCAATAATGAATTAATAATATTATTGCCCGCTATCACTCTGGACATATGTTCAGGATCCGAGCGCTGCTGCACCAATGCCATTAATGGCACGATATATAAACCACCAAAAAATCCCAACATGATGATATCGATTATTAATCGCCAGTTCCCATTATCCAAAAAAGCCTGCAGACCTAATACACTCGCTGGCACAACATCTGGCTGCGAGAAATAGAGATCGATACCAAACAAGGTTAAACCGATGGAACCAAAAGGCACCAGGCCAATTTCAATTTTTTTACCCGACAACCAGTTACACAATAAAGAACCCGTGCCAATTCCTGCAGTAAACAGTGTTAGCAACAAAGTGACGACTTGTTCATTTCCACCTAATGCAGTTTTTGTATAATTTGGAAGCTGCACCAGATACGTTGCGCCTAGAAACCAGAACCAGGAAACACCCAGTATTGATAAGAAAACGATACGGTTACTTTTTAGAAATTTGAAGTTGCGATAGGTTTCACTAAAGACATTCCAGTTTATTTTCAGGTCTTTATTTAATGAAGGCGTAACGGGAATAGAGCGGCTGGAGATGTAGCCAGCGATAGCGAATACCACAATTGCAATCGCGACATATAAACGACCTTGCTCTTGAGCTATCATCACACCACCTATGATGGTGCCGATGAGAATTGCGACAAATGTTCCCATCTGCACCCAAGCATTACCTTCGATTAGTTCATCGGTCTTAAGATGCTGCGGAATATAACTATATTTTGCCGGACCAAAAAAGGTTGACTGCGCCCCCATGAGAAATAACAATGCGATCAGCAGGATGATATAGCCTTTAACAAAGGCAAAGGCTGCAATCGACATAATCACAACTTCTAGTAATTTTATTGCTCTGATTGATTTTGATTTTTCGTATTTATCTATCCATTGACCGGCTGTTGCTGAAAATAAAAAGAAGGGCAAGATAAACAGGGCCGCTGAAATATTAATTAACAGATCAGGGGAGGTTTCTACGAATTGCACTCCCTGGAAGGCAATCATTATGATTAGTGCATTCTTAAAAACATTATCATTAAAAGCACCAAAAAACTGCGTAATAAAAAATGGTAAAAATCGTTTTTGGGTTAGCAACTCAAATTGACCAGACGACTTCTTCCTGTTCACATTGCCGCTCACATTATTACTCATGAAATTCCTTTATCGGATCTATAGAGACTGCAACCACTGATTTATAGCCTTTGTTAGCTCTTCACCTTTATCTACGTAATAATGATCGGCACCTTTAACAACAACCTGACCGGATTTCTTATTAGCCGCTTGTTTAATCAAACGAAGGCGTTCATCCGCCATTTTTAAAACTGCTGGATAATCATTTTCTGCATATACATCCAACACGGGAACTTTAATAGTATCCAATGGAAACGCTCGTTTCATTGGCTGCTTATAATCAGTAGCACCCATACCAATACCTACGTAGGCATCTACTGATTCAAAAGAATCTACATCCGCCCATGCCATTGCCATATGCGCACCACAGCTGTGCGTTATCAGTACAATCTTTCCTTGTTCATTACTTAGCTGCTGCCTCGCATAGGCTATAGCGGCTTCTATCCGTGGAATTGCCTCAGGAAATAATGCCAGATAATCATAATATTTAGCCTGCTTTTCTAACACTGGCATCTGTATTGAAAGTGTGTTCCAGCCTGATTCAGTTAAACCCACTCGTAACGGATTTATCGCATCCTGCCAGTCCGGATGAAAGCCACGTCCGTGCATGATTATCGCAGTGCCTCTAGGCTTTTCTGTATCGACTTCTATGTCTGCTTCGGTGTAAATCGATAAAAATTCGTGATCACCAGCTGTTAAAAAAACAGCATCGCCATCAACGATAGCATCAATGATTTCATCCGCCATGCGTTTTTCACGCTCTACATCTGATGCCGATACATCTGCTAATAAAAACAATAAAACAACAGAAACCGCAACTTTAAAACCTGTACTCTTCATTGATTAATCACTAATTTTTACAAAATAGAATAAGTTTAAATTTAACATTAATCTGCTAAATTTATAGTAATTTCTGGCGTTGAGACTATCATTGTTAATAGTGTCTTTTGCTGAATAGGTTAATTATGTCTGAGAATCATCGCCAATATCCACGCCAGGAAATACAGATCGAAGTTGAGCTTAGCTTTCTTGAAGATACTGCTCGCACCGTTATAACGCGTGACATGAGCGAAGGCGGTCTATTTATGCGATTAAGTAATGCCAAGGATTACCCAATGGGTGAAATGGTCACACTGAATTTCAAAGACCCTTTAGCTGAATATGCAGAAACATCAAAAGACGGCATCATCGTACGTCACACAGATGATGGTATTGCTGTCGCCTATATAGAAATAGATGGGTTTTAGTTAAAACCTTTGAATCAGGTCAGCCAGTAATTAAATCTTGATTGCATTCTACGCAATCCAGTTCAAAACCTATTTTATCTGACCTACCCTGCTGCGAAATAACCCAGACTCGATTCTGCCAAGGTGGATCGTGACGCACATGTTGCGTATGACCACATGCCAAATCAGCAACCCAGTCATCCAGCTCATCAAGATGAAAGCCAATTATTGCCTGCTTCATTGCAAACCATTCTTCATTACAAACTATTCTTCACTGCAATCAGCCTAGCGGCCAATTTATACCGGCCCAAGCAGATGCCCCAACCATTCGGTTTCTGGCTTGCTGTCCAACGCTAACTTGACCGTAATAGTGAGCGGCACTGATAACAACATGCCGACAGGCCCTAGTACCCAGCCCCAGAAGACCAACGAGACAAACACAACCAGTGTTGATAGACCAAGTCCCTCACCCATGTATTTGGGCTCAATAATACTACCGATTAATATGTTCACCGAAAGATAGACAGCAGCGACGAGCAATGCTGAAGGAAAGCCCAATTGCACGATTGTTAATAACACCGCTGGCACAGCGGCGATTATCGAGCCGATGTTTGGTACAAAATTAAGCATAAATGCCAACACACCCCACAACACCGGGTAATCCACACCAATCAACCATAATGCCGTTGCTATGATCACTCCTGTTAGTATGCTTATGATGGTTTTCATGCTCATGTAATTACGTAGTTTTTCCACGAACACTCGCGCAAACATCGTTTCATTTTGCTCAGCACCAGCACCAGCACCATTATCAGTGCCAGCGCCACCATTCAAGCTAATAAATTTTTGTGTCAAACCAGCTGTTTCAATCAGTATAAAAACGACAGTCAGGATGATCAAAAAAGAATCAGTTAAGACATTACCGAAACCTTTTAATATCGAAGACACCAAACCCACCGCAGCCGCAGGGTCCGCCATCTGCTTAATGCTGTCGGTAACAGAAACTCCATGATTATTTAACCATTGAATTGCACCGCCCCACTCTGCTGATATTTTCTGCTGATACAAAGGAAGCGTCTGACTAAAGTCAGTAAGCGAGCTGCCAATCAAAACCGTTAACAGAAAACCGATTGTCACCACTAACAGCATCACAAACGTCAATGCCAGCCCTTTCGGCAAACCTTTTTGTTGCAGGTTGCTCATCAAAGGAAAACTTATCACTGCGATAAATACTGATAATAAAAAAGGTACCAACAGCGGTGAGGCGTATTTCATACCTGCGATAACAATAACAAGAGCTGCACTGACGATTAATGTACGCGAAGCGGGGGAAAATGATTTCGTCACAGTAACTCCTTATCTACAATTATTTAGTTGTTTCAGAAGCCAAGCCGTCAGAAGCCAATTCGTTAGAATCCGGAGCTTCAGAATCTAATAGCTCGACGTCTTCATCTTTGAGCTCAACTTTTTCTATCTTCTCAAAACGACTGCTAATCTTAGTTGCTGAAATGTGCACATCTTCAACATCTTTATTTGCCTGCTGAATATGTTTTGAAAGATTGTCCATACGTTTTCTGAAACGATCAAAATCTTTTGATAGATTAACCAGGTGCTCCTGAATAACATGGACTTGTTTACGAGTTGCCGAATCTTTTAATACTGCTCGCGCCGTAGTTAATACGGCCATCAGTGTCGTTGGCGATACCATCCATACCCTTGCACGTTGCGCTTCAGCAACCAGCTCTGGTTGATGCGCATGAATCTCTGCAAACACGGCTTCTGCAGGGATGAACATAATCGCACCGTCTGCAGTCTCATTCTCAATAATGTATTTACTGGAAATATCTTTTATATGTTTTTTGATATCCAGACGGAACTGTTTCTCTGCAGCTTTTCGATCACTATCTGTTGCTTCGTTATCCATCATTCTCTGAAAAGAATCCAGCGGGAACTTTGAATCGATTGCGATATGCCCTGTCGGCTCGGGTAAAAACATCATGCAGTCAACGCGTGTGTTATTACTTAAGGTGTACTGTAGCGCGTAACTTCCTTCTGGCATTACATTGCTGATAAGCCCTGCCATCTGAACTTCACCAAAAGCACCGCGTGAACGTTTGTCGGTTAAAACTTCCTGCAAGCTGACAACATTGCTAGAAAGCTCAGTGATACGTTTCTGTGCTTCGTCGATTAAGGCCAGACGTTTCACAACATCAGTAAAGGTCTCTGTAGTTTTTTCAAAGCCTTTATTCAACCGCTTCTCAACCTGGCCGCTGATATCATTAAGGCGGTTTTGCAATATTTCATGGAGTTCGACATTTGATTTTGCAAATGTCTCCAGACTTTCTTTGGACATCTCTCCCAGACGTTTCTCGATACTATTCTGCATGCCGCCAAAACGTTCTGTTGAAACTTGTGACATTTCACCCAGTCTTTTTTCCAGAGCCTGCTGCACGTCACCAAAACGCTGCTCCATCTTTGTTTGTGTATTGTTCTGCGCTTCCAGCATCGCTGCTCTGGTCTGCTGAAAATTATCTAATAAACCTAGCGAGTGCTTAGCTTGTTCCGCACTCTTATATTCGAGATCAGAAAACTTATTATTCATGCGCGAGATCATTACCAGTAACGCAATGATGATTATGACTAGCAGGCCAACAACGATGATTTCTACAGAGCTTATTTGCATTGTTTTTATTATTCTAATTTAAGACACTTCTGTTTAAACAAACTTGAAGCTATACTTGCGATACATTTATCTCTATCAACCTTACTCTAACACACGTCGTGACCCATATTCTCTGCAAAACCACTGATATCAAAGACCCTGGAAGCATAAGTTTTGAGGTGAAAATAAAATGTAAAATGCGGGAGATTTTTGTTGTACACAAAGACGGTTCTTTTTTTGCTTATTATAATACGTGCCCGCATACAGGCGCCACACTCGAATGGCAGGAAAACCAATTTCTCGACATGGATAATACGCTCATACAATGCGCCACACACGATGCGCTATTTATTATCGACACAGGCGAATGTATTGCTGGCCCCTGTACAGGTGATTCACTCGAAGCACTGCCACTCATTATAGAGTCCAATCAGATACATCTTGATATCTAATAACTCTTAATCAAATGGATTTATTCATAAGACTTTTTCCATTATGGGCAATTGCCTTGTCCACACTCGCCTACTCAATGCCCGCCCCTTTTATAGAACTTAAATCCAGCATCATTCCTTTGCTGACGATTATCATGTTCAGCATGGGCTTAACTTTAAGCTTAGATGATTTCAAACGTGCTCTGGCCATGCCTAAACTTATTTTCAGCGGTTTAATCTTACAGTTCACCGTCATGCCATTAACCGCACTGGTTATCGCTAACGTTCTCGAACTTGATCCCGCACTTACCATCGGATTAATATTAGTCGGCACCTGTCCCGGCGGCACCGCCTCTAATGTTATTACTTACCTTGCAAAAGGTAATGTTGCCTTATCGATAAGCCTGACTAGCATCTCCACCATTCTTGCGGTGCTGTTAACACCGGCAATTACCTTACTCATTGCAGATACCAGGATCGACGTACCTGCAATCAAAATGCTGGGCACGATTTTAACTATCGTTATATTCCCCGTTGCCTTAGGCATAACACTGAAACATTATTATGCATACCGGATTAAAGCGGTGGAGTCCTACCTTCCGCTTGTTGCAGTAAGCGCTATCGTCTTAATAATCGCTATCATCACCGCACTGAATATTGAACAGTTCAGCCGGCTAGGCTTACTGCTGCTAGTCGCGGTCATTATGCACAATACTGCAGGCCTTCTGGCTGGTTACTACAGCGCTAAATTACTCGGTTATGAAGCCAAAGAATGCCGCACACTTGCCATAGAAGTAGGCATGCAAAACTCCGGATTAGCCGTCGCACTTGCGATTAAGCACTTTTCAGCTGCCGCAGCCCTGCCTGGCGCCGTTTTCAGTATCTGGCACAACATTAGCGGCTCAACTCTGGCACTAATCTGGTCTAAAAAACACTAAAACCTGCCATATTCACCTTGACAACCAGCACTTTATTTCATATGTTAGTAAACGTTTACTTACATAAATTAAACATTTATAAATTTACAACTACACTCTATTAAAAGAGGGGAACATTATGAGCGATTTTGATTCAGAACTAGACGCAAGCGGTTTAAACTGCCCACTTCCAATCCTACGTGCGAAGAAAGCTATTTCTGCTCTAGACGCAGGTCAAACACTAAGAATTATTGCTACTGATCCAGGTTCTGTAAAAGACTTCGAAGCTTTTTGTAAGCAAACGGGTAACGAGCTTAAATCTAGCGGCGAAGAAGATGGCAAGTTCGTTTTCTTGATTCAAAAAGGTGCCTAAGTTTGACCTTAGCTATTTAATTATAGCTATATAACGGACGATAAAGTTGAGTCATCGACTTTCAGGCCCTGAGCGCAGAGAGACTATTCTCTCTGCTGCTCAGGGCCTTTTTGCTGACAAAGGATTTCACGGCGTATCTATCGATGAAATTGCCCGCGCAGTCAATGTCAGCCCGGCTATTCTCTACCGTCACTTCGATTCGAAGCAGACACTGTATACGGCAGTATTAGAAAAATTTGCTAGCCAGCGCCAAAGCTACGTTGACACTATTGTTAACCATGGCACACGATTTGAAGACGCCCTCGCCGGCATGACTCAGGTCTATATCGAAAATATCGCGAAGAACCCCGATATTTTAAAGATAGAACTCCACAGCCTGCTCGAAGGCAACCCAGCTACGCTAGCTTTTTTCCAGAATCGCTGGAAAAGCTTTACCGACTACATTGAATTCGGCTTAAATGAATTATTACCTTATGATCTTCCTAACCGTGAAAAAACCATATTAACGGCCGGCCTGATGTTTCAGGGCATGGTACGTGAAGCACTAATTCAGAAATGCCTGCAACCACAAGATCGACTAATCGACCTCAGCCTTTATGAACTGAGCAATGAACTGGTGGTTTTGTTTTTGCGCTCTATTGGTATTAATAAGACACATATTTCCCGTAAGGCGACGATTTCTAGTTAGCTTTCTTTATCTTTACAACTTACTTTATTATATTGCGGCATTTATACCGCCACGAAATATACCCCTGTAGGAGCTGAATCTTTTCATTCCGCGATGTTTTTTTACCTTTGCGCAACTCAAATAGATTGCGGTATTCGCACCGCGGGCGCGTTACTTTTCTTTATGAATAACATCCATGTTATTCACCCTACGGGCCGAGCAAAGCTCGTTCAAATTTGCTCCAGGAAAATTTAGTCAATAGCAAAAGAAAAGTAACCAAAAGAATGCCATCCCACATCGTTTGCCCCGAGAAGAACGCTCGGGGTGCCTGAATGAAGCGGTGTTGCCAACGAGTCGCTCTGATGCGCCATCCGGGCGCACAGAGCTAACAGGCCGAACATGATTAATATTTCCTCTACCAACACCACTTCATTCAGCAAACGAGAAGGGAACTTAAAAACAAAATAAAAAACAAAATAAGCCCACTGTTTTATTCTTTTAATTTTCCCTCGCATTAGCCAAGCCATTGAGGTGTTGCTGGTGACATGAGTTTTCTGTGAAAACTGTCTGAGCGACTTCTGCGAGTTTTTTCACAGCATGACACCGGCAATATCTCAGTGGGAACCCCTGTGTTTTTTACAGGGGCGCCAGCGTCGCGACGGCCTTTTCTGGTTACTCTTTTGGGCTGTAGCAAAAGAGTAACCCGCCAGCGGGGCGGAACCCGCAATCTATTTGAGTTACACAGAAGTAAAATAAACTACTGAACAGAAAAGAACAAAATGAACTGTAAATACTGACAAACCAGCCCATTTAAGTTAAATTCCACCCCACATTTACACAAACAAGAAGACCCAAACATGACATTTAAAAATCTACTATTAAGCATTGCCTCACTGGCACTAGTTTTTCAATTTCAACTTGCCCATGCTGCCAACCCAAAAGTAAAAATGGAAACCAGCAAAGGCACCATGATTATCGAGCTATACCCTGACAAAGCACCCGTGTCGGTGGAGAACTTTTTAAGCTACGTAAATTCCGGCGCATACGACGGCACGATCTTTCATCGCGTAATCAAAGGCTTTATGAATCAAGGCGGTGGCTTTACTCCTGACTATAAAAAAACCGATACTAAAGATCCAATTAAAAATGAAGCAGACAATGGCTTGAAAAATCTGGAATTTACTGTCGCTATGGCACGTACCGGCCAACCTCACTCAGCGACTAACCAATTTTTTATTAATACCAATGACAACCACGCATTAGACCATACCGGAAAATCAATGCGCGGCTGGGGCTACACTGTGTTCGGTAAAGTTATCGAAGGTCAAAATATCGTTGGCACTATTTCACGCGCTGCCACAGGACCAGGCGGGCCATTTGCTAAAGACGCGCCACGTACGCAAATAGTTATTACTAAGGTTACTGAAATAAAGGAAAAATAATAGCTGCCGTCAGCCGATGGTCGATTACTATTCGACCATCGGCTGACGTAAAAATTAAGTAGTCAGGCAGAAAAATTACTTAGCTTGATTTAGCAGTTCGGGAAGAAAATATTCACTCACTAAAATCGGCTTACCTGATACACGAAAAACAGAACGTCGCCCCCACACTGTACCTTCAGTTTTCACATACTTTCTCGCCTCATGTACGGCAGGCAACATCGCAACCTGAACGGCTTCACGCCGCATCGTCCTATCGGCAAATAACATCGCACCGAGCGGCCTATTGCCCATGTTAGCAAAACGTTGCTGCGCACCTTGAATTGTTGTCGCAGGTATTACCGTTCTCGCATACACCAGACGAGTATCACCACAACACAGCACCACCTGACGAACCAACGCTGAATGAACATTTTTTAGTGACATTGCAGATGCTTCTTCTGCACTCAGCTTGCGCCATTGCTGCGCGATAACCTGTACAGAAAATTCATTACCGCATAATTCAATTAAACGGGCGGTCAACGAAGAAGCATCAAACAGCCAGGACAATAATGAGCACGGTACTGATTGGTTAAATAATTGATGGCGCCGATACCAGCGTTGCGATGATTTCACAATATAGGATTTACGATGATATGAATAAAAACGTTATTTTAGCGTGAAAGGGTAACTCACAAAAAGATTTTTTTGAAAGACTCATTCATGGCAGCCATTTTTTTAATACTGTAGCGAGCTTGTCACGCTGAACGGGCTTACCGATATAGTCGTCCATACCCACTTCAAGGCAACGCTCACGGTCACCCGACATAACATTTGCTGTCATCGCCACAATCGGTAAAGGCTGCTGGCCTAATGTTTTGATATCCAGACGACGTATCTCTTTCGTCGCATCAAATCCGTCCATCTCCGGCATCTGGCAATCCATCAATATTAAATCAAATGACTGCTCGCTTAGAACACTCAAAGCCTCAACGCCGTTATTTGCCAGCACTGGCTTTAGCCCAATTTTCTCAAGCATCTTTTGTGCGACCATCTGATTAATCGGGTTATCCTCGACCAGCAGTACTTTTGCATTAAACTTAACATCAGCAGCGACCGTTGACTCTTGCAGTATATCCGGTGTTTCTTCTGTGCTTTGCAAACTAATCTTGAACCAAAAAGAAGAACCCCTACCTTCGACACTATCGACACCTAAAGAGCCATCCATTAGCTCGACCAACTGACTAACGATAGCCAAACCTAGTCCCGTGCCACCATATTTTCTCGTGGTTGAACCATCAGCCTGAGTAAAAGCATTAAACAGTGTTTTTTGTGCCTCCTGTGAGATACCTATACCGGTGTCGGTTACCGTCACTTTCAACTCAACACTGGCCGCCCCTTTTTTCAAGACATCAACTTTGATCTTCACCTCACCTTGCTTGGTAAATTTCAACGCATTGGAAACAAGGTTAACAATAATCTGTCGCAGCCTTGTCGGGTCACCCATCAAAGAGGCTGGCAATAAATTATCAATGTCCTGTGCAATCATCACACCATGCTGCTCTGCTTTTAATGAATACAAAACAACGATATCTTTAACGACATCTTCAAACTTAAATGCTATCTTTTCAAAACTCAACTTACCTGCTTCAATTTTTGATAGATCGAGAATGTCATTAAGAATAGCTAACAGAGCATCTGCAGATTTATGCGCCGTATCAACAAGCCCTAATTGCTCATCACTCAACTTAGTATCTTCTAGCAACTGAAGCGTTCCTATAACACCATTCATCGGTGTTCGAATTTCATGACTCATATTTGCTAAAAATTCGCCTTTAGCCTGACTCATCTGTTCAGCTTTTTCTTTTGCTTCTTTTAGCTCTACTTCAATCTTTTTACCGTGCTTGATTTCCGCCTTTAAATTGTCGTTCAGATTTTCTAAATTAACACTGGCATTCGTTATATCTGTGATTAAAGCTTCATTCTTATAAGACAGTTCTAACTCGGCAATCGATGATTTATACATTCGGTAAACCGCCATCACCATCACACCTAAAAAGAACCCCGTCATCGCCGACAAGGCGTAATAAATTTCTCCACCCATGTAAAACAGTCGTATCATCAGCGGCAACAATACACATCCGACGTAACCGTAATAGACCCAGGCCACTGAAGAATAAGCAACACCTGTTGCTGAGACGCCAACAAGAATAAATGCCAGCACAATCTGATGCAGCTCATTGAACGGGAACATCAAGGTTGAAGTAACCCCCCAACCCGCACCCGTTAGAAAAACGGTAACCAGATACCAGCGCCGAACGATAAACTTGTCGAGGGGCAACTTACTTTCTTCAGAATACAACTTGAGATAGTGTGCAGCAGCGCGATAGACAAATAATAATGCCATAAAAGCAAGCCAGACACTTAGTACTTCATGTGGCAGATCTTTCCAGATCAAACCTACCCAGATGATTGCCATTGCAAAGCCAGCAATATTACTAAAACCAGAACCGGTGATTAACCTGACTATCTGTGTCTGCAACACACGGTCATCTTGCTGATTGGGAAAATCTGCAGGAGAACTGTTATCCGTTAATAAAGTATTATCTGTTTGCATACTATTGTTTGTTTCGATCTATTGCTAAATTCAACCGCTTTAATTCATCGTTATAACTTATACATTAACAAAACGGTCGGCTTTTCCCAACCAGCGACGCACGATGGGCTCAACCGCTTTCGGGTGCTGACTTATAATATATAAGGCTGTTTTTTTAACCTCATCAAACCACAACTCATCACGTACTATATCAGCAATTCGTAATTGCATTAAACCCGTCTGTTTCGTTCCTAAAACTTCACCGGGGCCACGCAGTTCAAGATCTTTTTCCGCCACCTTAAAACCGTCATTAGTCTCTCTCAATATGCTCATACGCTGCTTTCCCTGCTCAGAGAGTGGCGCTTGATACATCAGCACACAGGCGCTCTGCTTAGCACCACGACCCACCCGGCCTCTTAGCTGATGCAGTTGCGCCAGGCCAAGACGTTCTGCATTTTCTATTACCATCAAGGAAGCGTTCGGCACATCAACGCCAACTTCGATAACAGTCGTTGCGACCAGTAAATCAATTTCATCATTTTTAAATTTATTAATGATGGCCCGCTTATCCAGCGGCTTCATCCGGCCATGAATTAATCCAACTCTGGCATTACTCAGTTCAGCGGTTAGCTGCTCGGCCGCTGTTTCTGCCGCCTGGCATTGCAACACGTCAGACTCTTCCACCAGTGTACACACCCAATATGCCTGCTCGCCATTCTCGCATGCCTTTTTTATCCGTTGAATCACCTCTTCACGGCGTGAAGTAGAAACGACTACTGTGGTTACCGGTTTACGGCCTTTAGGTAGCTCATCGATAACCGAGTAATCGAGATCCGCGTATGCCGTCATCGCCAGGCTTCTCGGGATGGGTGTTGCTGTCATTATCAGCTGGTGAGGAACGATGTTACCTCCCTTGCCATCCTTGCGGCCTTTTTCACGCAGAGCTAACCGCTGGTGCACACCGAAACGGTGCTGTTCATCTACAATCAATAATGAAAGGTCCTTAAAAATAACATCATCCTGAAACAATGCATGTGTGCCAATAATTATCTGGCGAGCACCGCTTACAATCTGCTCTAGCTTCTGCTGCCGCTTTTTACCCTTGTCTTTCCCGGTAAGAAATAAACAGGAATCATCATCAAACCATTGTTTGAAATTCACATAATGCTGCTCTGCAAGAATTTCCGTAGGCGCCATAATAGCTATCTGGTAGCCCGAAATCTTAGCCGCCATCGTGGCTGCAGCCGCAACCACGGTTTTTCCTGAACCCACATCGCCCTGAACAAGACGCAACATCGGGCTATCTTTATTTATATCAGAAAAAATTTCCGCAATCACTCTTTCTTGCGCCATGGTCAGTTGAAAAGACAATTTATCAATAAAGACTGAATAGTCTTCTTTTTTGACCGGTAATTTATTCGACGTCGTCTGCTTAATCTTATTACGCGCTTGTAACAGACTAAGCTGATGCGCAAGCAGTTCTTCAAACAGTAATCGTTGCTGCGCTTTTGTAGCGCACGCATTTAATGCCGAAACATTCTCATTTTTGTGCGGCCGATGAACATTAGATAATGCAGTAACCAGATCAGGAAATTGATGCTTAGTCATCACCTGATCAGGCAACCAGTCGACCAGATGCCCCTGATTGATTTTAGCCAGGACCTGCGATGAAATTTTCTTTAGCAGCGTCTGATGAACCCCTTCAGTTTTAGGGTATACCGGCGTTAGCGACTGCTCAACACTCTCACCACCTTGCTGGACAAGCTTATACTCAGGATGAACAATCTCCAATCGACTTGCGCCTCGCCTTGCTTCACCAAAGCAGCGTAGCCGGGCACCATTTGATAAATTGTTTTGCTGCGCTTTATTAAAATGAAAAAATCGTAAGACTATGGCGCCAGTATTATCTGAGAAATGACATAACAGACTACGTCGGCCACGACCGCCAAATTTTATCTCGCAATGATTGATTACACCTTCAATTAACGCTTGCTGACCAGGCTGTAGCGAACCTATCGGTGTTAAGTTGGTCCTGTCTTCATAACGCATGGGCAGATGAAATAAAACATCCTGGACATTGTAGATCTCCAGACGTTTTAACTTTTCCGCGACAGCCTGCCCCACACCTTTTAGCGTCTGTACAGATTGATACTCAAAATTTTCAAGCCTTTCATCTTCCATTGATATGCGATGCTTAGAGTTCTATCACGCCATCCATTTCGACACCGGCGTCTTTAGGCAGAGCAGACACACCGATTGCTGCTCGTGCCGGATAAGGCTGTTGAAAATACTCTGCCATTACTTCATTAACGTGAGGAAAGTTTGACAGGTCCGTAAGGAATACATTCAACTTGACGATATCGGAAAGATTACCACCCGCGGCATTCGCCACTGCTTGCAAATTCTGAAATACACGATGAATCTGTTGCTTGATATCACCATCAACCATTTCCATCGTTTCAGGTATCAATGGTATTTGCCCTGACAGGTACACGGTTGTTCCAACTTTTACCGCTTGAGAATAAGTGCCGATTGCTTGTGGCGCTTTATCAGTGGAAATTATTTCTTTTGTCATTTTAATCTCTATTTTTATTCGTATTTATTTATTCACTAGCAGCCTTAACTACAGCCTCGCTACATACGTATGATACGCATGACGCTAGGCACTCGGCGAAGCCGTCGCATAATCTTCGCCAGATGATTACGATCCGTTACTTTGATCAGGTACAACAAATTCATTGAAAAACCATCACGATCTTCCATTTCAACATTTTCGATATCACCCTCACAATCTGAAATAATAGTTGCTGTTCTTGCCAGCAGTCCCGATTTATTTTCTATTTCAAGCTTAATCTCACAGTTAAATTCACCGCTGGCATCTTCTGCCCAATGCACTTCGATGTATTTATCAGAACGTTTACTTTCAGCAGCCAGATTTTTACAACCGTCACGATGCACAACAATACCGCGGCCTTTACTTAATTTTGCAACAATCTGATCACCCGGAATTGGATGGCAACAACGACCATAAGAAACCACCATGCCTTCCGTACCACTGATAGCAAGAGCAGACTGCGACTTCATCTCCTTGGTCTCTTCCGATTCCCCATCGGCAATACGCTCTGGCACCAATCGCCTTACGACTAAACTTGGCGGGCGATTACCCAGACCAACATCTTCCAGCAACTCATCAATAGCATTAAAGCCATATTCCTGAATTGCTATTTGAAGGTCATCTTTATTGATGTCATCAAGCCTCATACCTAACGGCTTCAAACATCGCTCTAACAAACGGCGCCCCTGAGACATTGCCTCATCAGATTGCATGTTTTTAAGGTAGTTACGAATATTGCTTCTAGCTTTTGCTGTCACTACATAATTCAACCAGGCAGCATTAGGGCGCGAACTCGGCGATGTTACAATTTCTACTGTTTGCCCACTATACAAAGGCGTGTTCAACGGCGCAAAACTGTGATCAAGCTTTGCCGCCACGCAATGATTGCCAATATCGGTATGAACAGCATAGGCAAAATCGACAGGCGTCGCATTTCGTGGCAACTTCATAATGTCACCATCAGGCGTATAAACATAAACCTCATCATGAAACAAATCGACTTTAACATTTTCCAGAAATTCTAATGAATCACCCGCTGACTGCTGCATTTCCAATATACCGGTTAACCAGTCGCGCGCTCTAGCATGCGCAACAATCTCACCTTTCTCATCGGGTGATTTATACAACCAATGTGCAGCAATTCCGCTTTCTGCAAACTTGTCCATCTCTTCTGTTCGTATCTGCACTTCCATCGGAATTCCGTGTGGACCGTACAATGCCGTGTGCAATGACTGATAACCATTACTCTTAGGGATAGCGATATAATCTTTGAACCGGCCGGGGATAGGTTTAAACAGATTATGCACAATACCCAGCACACGATAACAGTCATCAACTGAATCGACTAAAACTCGAAGCGCATAAACATCAAGCACTTTACTAAACGGAAGACCTTTGTCTTTCATCTTGTTGTAGACGCTAAACAGATGTTTTTTTCGTGAAACAATCTGAGAGTCTATCGACATCTCAACCAGCCTTGACCCCAGTGCCTGATTAATCTTATCGATTAATTCTTTTCGGTGACCACCGGTTTTATCAACCGCATGCTCAAGCACACGGTAACGCATAGGATGCATAGCTTTAAAGACCAGGTTCTCCAGCTCATGCCGGATGATATAAATACCTAAACGATTAGCAATCGGGATATATATATCTAGCGTTTCCTGCGCGATACGACGGCGCTTTTCTGGCCTTAGTGCGCCGAGTGTGCGCATATTATGCAGACGGTCTGCCAGCTTAATCATGATGACGCGGATATCTTTTGCCATCGCCAGCAGAACTTTTTGAATATTTTCTGCCTGCTGCTCTATTTTGTTTTTAAATTTGATGTGCGTTAATTTACTAACACCATCAACAAGGTGCGCAACATCTTTACCAAATTCACGTTCGATTAACTTTCTTGTTGCGGGCGTATCTTCCAGAACATCATGCAGGATTGACGCGATGATGCTTTTAACATCCATATGCATCTGTGCAAGAATTCTTGCCACAGCAATAGGATGATAAATATAGGGTTCGCCTGAAACACGATGTTGCCCTTCGTGTGCCTGCGCACCAAAAAGATAGGCGTTATAGACTTCTTTGACTTGCTCCTGATCCATGTATTGCGAAATCAGATCGCAAAGATCAGAGATTAAAAAGCGTTCTTCTGTTTCCGCCTCATCAGTATGGGGGATGATTTTGTTCATGACTTCACACAAACATCGCTGTCGATGCTTATACCATCGTTTATACGATTGTTTATACGATTGCTTATACAAACATTTATACGAACGCCAAAAATAATGGGCGCATCAAACACATGTGAAATGTATTTGATGCGCCCAGTACCGCGACCTGAGTCGCGTCCTGTGTCGCGTGCAGAAAACAGCTTAAGTGTTTCCCTTATCACCAGCCGCGCCACTAGTCGTGCCACTTGCTGTAAGACTAGCTTTAAGACTTTCTTCAAGCTCTACAGACAAATCACCTTCAATCATGGCTTCGATATCTTCCATCGGTGTTTCTTCTGGTGCTTCAAGAATTGCTTTATTAATCAGATTTTCTGCAATTTCACGCAGAGCCAATACTGTTGGCTTGTCATTGTCTTCAGGTACTAAAGCTTCTGCACCCATGGCTAATTGACGTGCGCGCTGCGCAGCAATAAGCACCAATTCAAATCTGTTTTCTACGTTGTCCAGGCAATCTTCAACGGTTAGACGTGCCATATAATTTCTCCAAACTACTCTAAAAAGTTAATTTTCAAATGTTAATAATTCTTCCAGCAACTCAGCTTGTTTCTGCTGCTGGTGCTCAAATGCCATGCGCTCACCCACGATTATAGCGGCAAGATTATCTCTTGCCGTATCAAAATCATCATTGATAATCAGATATTCAAACTCGGCATAGTGCGACATCTCACTAACCGCTTCACGCATACGTTTATTGATGACTTCTTCATCATCCTGACCTCTTGACGTCAACCGCTCACGCAACGCGGATATCGACGGTGGCAATATGTATATCGACTTACAGTCAGTAACTAATTGCCTAATCTGTCTTGCACCCTGCCAGTCGATTTCAAGGATAACATCCTTACCTAGCAGTAACTGTTCCTGAATGTGCTGACGTGAGGTACCGTACATATTACCAAATACTGAGGCAGACTCAAAAAAATCACCCGCCTCTATCATCGCTTCAAACTTCTCAGCATCAACAAAATGGTAATTCACCCCGTCCACTTCACCATCACGTGGCGCACGCGTTGTGTGTGATACAGATACCTCAATATCTGCAACATGCTTTAAAACCGCAGCCACCAGGCTGGTCTTGCCCGCACCGGATGCGGCAGAGACTACGTATAAGATGCCTTTTGTCACTAATCAATCCTTCTTTTATCTATATAACAGTTTATATGCATGCAACACGTATTGTATCAATGACTACGGTGAACTGATAGTCGCGCTATATTCTCTAACATTGTTCTATTGTCTGACTCAGGGAGATGCGCAAGTTCTGCTATGGCTAATTCTGCTTGCTGTTGCGCCATCTCTTCAGTGTACTGCAATGCACCGGTCTGCTGGATAATCGCCTGCACTTCATCGATTTTGTCGTAGCCGCCTTTTTCAATAGCCGATGTTATCAACATTACCTGCTCAGGCGTGCCTTGCTGCAGAGCATAGATCAACGGCAAGGTAGGTTTACCCTCAGCCAGGTCATCGCCCACATTTTTGCCCATTTCTTCACTGTTTGAACTGTAATCCATAACATCATCAATCAGCTGGAAAGCAGTACCTAAATAACGGCCATAAGCTGCCATTGCCTGTATTTCTTCATCACTGCGCTGACACAAAACAGCGCCGAGCTGAGTCGCCGCTTCAAATAGCTTCGCCGTCTTACAATAAATAACTTCCAGATACTTTTGCTCTGTGGTTTTAGCATCATGCACATTCATTAACTGCATCACTTCGCCTTCAGCGATGATATTGGTCGTGGTCGCTAAAATCTTCATGACCCGCATATCATCAACATCTACCATCATTTCAAAAGCACGCGAGTATAAAAAGTCACCGACCAGCACGCTGGCGGCATTACCAAACAGAGCGTTGGCCGTCTCATTACCACGGCGCAGGTCAGACTCATCAACCACATCATCGTGCAACAGCGTCGCGGTATGAATAAACTCGATGATCGCTGCCAGCAGATGATGCATATCACCTTGATAACCAAAGGATTTTGCCGACAACAGCACCAATAACGGCCGTAAACGCTTACCGCCAGAATTCACAATATAATGACTCAACTGATTCACCAGAGCCACATCAGAGCTTAATCGCTGATGAATCACCTGATCAACAGCCTGCATATCAGACTGACACAGCACCATTACATCATCAAAACTCATGCTCTCACTTAGGTGTTTTTGGCTTTGCAGCTTAGCGCCGGGCTGTTTTATAGGGTCTGCTTTTGACAAAATAGTGTGAGTAATAAAGTACGATGGTAATCAGGAATGCGAATCCTATGTAGTCAGCGCCTGCAGGTCAAGTTATTCAACAGCCTATCTAAGATATACTTATTATGTATTCAGACCCCATTACGGGCAATAATCACTAAAATACCGTGCCAATACAGTCATTTTATCTTATTTGAGGCTTGTCAGAGTAAAGGCAACCACGTATAATTTGCGCCCTTTCTGTTACGAATCTTTGGAGAACACCCATGTACGCTGTAATCAGTACTGGTGGTAAACAATATAAATTAGCTCAAGGCGACGTATGTCGAATTGAGAAACTGGACGCTGAAGAAGGTGCTTCTGTCGAATTAGACAAAGTACTGATGATCGCTGACGGTGACAACATCAATATCGGCACACCATTTGTCGATGGTGGTAAAGTTACTGCAACAATCAAATCTCATGGTCGCGCTAAAAAAGTCGAAATCATGAAATTCAGACGTCGTAAACATCATCAGAAACGCACAGGTCATCGTCAGTATTACACTGAAATCGAAGTGACTGGCATTTCTGCGTAGCTCTCTAAAGTAGAGCCTTATAGAGGAATTTGAACAATGGCACATAAAAAAGCAGCCGGTAGTACCAAAAACGGACGCGATTCGGTATCCAAACGACTTGGCGTTAAGAAATTCGGTGGTCAGGCAGTTCTAGCTGGCAACATCCTGGTACGCCAACGCGGCACTAAATTCCACGCTGGCGTAAACGTAGGCATGGGCCGTGACCACACTTTGTTTGCTAAATCAGACGGCAACGTTGTTTTTGAAGTACGTGGCCCACTAAACCGCAAAACGATTAGTATCGTAGAAACAGGCGTGACTCCAGCAAGCTAAATCACTGGACTTACCATTGCGGTTAAGAAAAAGCCCCGCATGGGGCTTTTTTATTGCCTATAAGAAGCAGCAATACAAGGTAGTAACGCAACAATATTATGCTTTATAAGCTAATTTATAAACTAAACTAACATTATTAAAAAATAGAGAACGAAAATGCGTTTTGTCGATGAAGCAACTATATATGTCATAGCCGGTGATGGTGGAACCGGCGCGGTCAGCTTTCGTCGTGAAAAATACATTCCTTATGGCGGCCCTGATGGTGGTGACGGCGGTGATGGCGGCAGCGTTTACCTGGTCGGTGATCACGATATAAACACACTCGCCGATTTTAGACATGTGCGCACTTACACCGCAGATTCCGGCATCCGTGGCGGTGGCGCTCAGATGACAGGTAAAGGCGGCGACGATTTATACATACCTGTCCCAATTGGCACTTTGATCTATGATGACGACATCAATGAACTCATTGGCGACATTACTAAAGGCGGCCAGAAAATAAAAGTGTCTCAAGGCGGTTTTCACGGGCTCGGCAATCTTCGCTACAAGAGCTCGGTCAATCAGGCGCCAAGAAAATGTACCCCAGGCTCGCCTGGAGAACGCCGCAATTTACGCCTTGAACTAAAAGTACTGGCCGATATTGGCTTATTAGGCATGCCTAACGCAGGCAAATCCACTTTTATTCGCTCGGTATCAGCCGCACGACCAAAGGTAGCCAACTACCCTTTTACGACTTTATTCCCTAATCTGGGCGTAGTACGTGTCGGCATGAACCAAAGTTTTGTTATTGCCGATATTCCCGGCATTATCGAAGGCGCGTCAGAAGGCGCCGGATTAGGTATACAGTTCTTAAAGCATTTATCGCGCACAAAGCTGCTGCTGCATATTGTTGATATGCAACCATACGATGGCAGCGACCCTGTTGAAGAAGCCATTACTATCGTCAATGAACTTGGCAACTTCAGCCCAGAGCTTGCTGATAAACCGCGATGGCTGGTATTAAATAAATCCGACTTAATGGATGACGAAGAACTTAAGTGTAAACAGGATGATATTATCCAAAGATTGAACTGGGACGGACCGGTATACACTATTTCTGCAATCAGCAAAAAAGGCACAGAAACTCTCGCCTTTGATATCATGCAACAGCTGGAACTCGACAGAGAGCTTGAACAAGAACAACAGGTAAGTCCTGAACAGGGCGAAACAGAAGAAAATATAGAAACAAGCAATGACTACTCACCAATCGACAAGCCAAAAAAACGATAAACGCCGAGATCAGCGCAAAGCTGTTGCTGAGTCCAAACGCTGGGTTATAAAAATTGGCAGCTCATTAATCACCGATGAAGGTCGTGGCCTAAACACACAAGCGATTCAGTCATGGGCCGAGCAAATTACAAACCTGCGCAGCGATGGCAAAGAAGTCCTACTGGTTTCATCAGGTGCTGTCGCTGAAGGCATGGCACGCATTGGCTGGAAGAAACGGCCACACGCTCTGCACGAGCTGCAGGCAGCCGCGGCACTGGGTCAGATGGGATTAATACAAAACTTCGAAAGCTGCTTTAAAAAACACGATATACATACCGCACAAGTATTGTTAACCCATGAAGACCTAAGCGACCGGCAACGTTACCTAAATGCACGCAGCACGCTGAAAACTTTATTAACGCTTGGCGCTATTCCCATCATTAACGAAAACGATACCGTTGCCACCGATGAAATTCGTTTTGGCGATAACGACACACTGGGCGCATTAGTAAGCAATCTGGTCGAAGCTGACACACTGGTATTACTAACCGACCAACAAGGTTTGTTCGATAAAGATCCGCGCCATCACGATGATGCCAAACTAATTAATGAATCCAATGCAGAAAATTCTGAATTGTTAAAAATGGCTGGCGATGGCGGCGTTTTAGGTCAAGGCGGCATGCGAACAAAAATCACTGCCGCGCAACGCGCTGCACGCTCCGGCGCCACAACCATTATTGCTTCCGGCGCGGTAAATAATGTCCTGCAAAAAATCGCACAGGGTGAAAACATCGGCACACTATTAAGTGCAGATAAAGAGCCACTATCAGCGCGCAAACAATGGCTAGCAAATCAATTAAAAGTTTCAGGAAAATTATTTCTTGATACCGGCGCCAGCAAAGCCGTTCAACAATCAGGGGTTAGTCTGTTAGCGGTTGGTGTCAGTAAAGTCGAGGGTAATTTTCAACGTGGTGAAGTGGTTTCTATAATCAACAGCGAAAACAAAGAGATCGCACGCGGACTGGTTAATTACGACGCCAAGGAAAGCTTGCTGATAAAAGGTAAGACTAGTGAGAAATTTGAAGACATTCTAGGCTATATCGATGAAGCAGAATTAATTCACCGTGATAATTTGGCGCTGCTTTAAGATTTAATTTCTCTTACACTAGTTACTGAATAAAAAAGAGCTGCATTATGCAGCTCTTTTTTATTTATGATAAATATATATTCCCAAATTACAATGTTGCACGGCCCGGACCAAGCAAAGGACACAGGAAGAACTTATCGCCATCGTTCATACTGCCATCACATTAAACTGCACACCTAGTTCATCTACCTCATCATTACCTTTGCCCTTATAAGGAAAACGTATAGACATATCACCAGCGCTACCCTTACTCGCGTAGCTACGCATAACATTACCCAATAAACGCAAGCGACGCGTTTGCAGACCAAAAACAATCAAACCACTAAGCAAGGCTGCAGCCAATGCCACCATCAAAACCAACAGTGATGAATCAAAGATATAACTATTGCCCAGCATATGCACAACGTCATCATACTGCTCACCACCTAACACGATGTACAAGTAACCTTGCAGACCATCCTCGTTAGTTATCTTCGCAGCAGAAAAAACTTTTTGTCCACCGAGGTTAAGCGGGTCATCACCTTTTAATGGATACCTGGCACCTTTGTCAAAAAATTGAGTCAGCGGATCCAGATCAATTTGTTTTCTTTTAACTTTTCCAGCGGGCGCGTGATAACTCATCACACACCTTCTTTATCTAACAGATATAATTCAATACTTGGATTAATCACCATCAAGTCATGAAACAGAGGGTCAGACGCAGCATAATTAACCTGCATATTCTTACCACGTAGGTTCACCATCACTAGTTTTGCTATATCAGCATTATCTTCAATGACTAGTATTTTTTTTGCATGGCATTTCGACAACGGGGTTTTATTATCGTTCTTAGTGAGTTGTTTGATGATTAGGGTAGCATTCAAATATCACGAGGGCGTCACGGGGTTATTTACTTTTCGCGCTATTGATATGCGCTTTTTATCTGACCATTGCCAACCTTATAGATTGCGGTCATCGCACCGCGGGCGAGTCACTCTTTTGCTACAGCCCAAAAGAGTAACCAGAAAAGGCCGCCGCGACGCCTAGCGCCCCTGTAAAAAACACAGGGGTTCCCACTGAAGTATTGCTGGTGCCATGCTGTGAAAAAACTCGTAGAAGTCACTCAAACAGTTTTCACAGAAAGCTCATGACACCAGCAACACATCAGTGGCTGGGCTAATACGAGAGGGAAGTCAAAAAAATAAACAGTGCGATTGTTTTGCTTTTGTTTGCTTTTGGATCCCCTTCTCGCTTGCTGAATGGAGTTGCGTTGGTAGAGGAAATATTAATCATATTCGGCCTGTTAGCTCTGTGCGCCCGGATGGCGCATCAGAACGACTCGTTGGCAACACTGCTCCATTCAGGAACCCCAAGTGCTTCTCTCGGGGCAAACGTGCGGGATGGCATTCTTTTGGTTACTTTTCTTTTGCTACTGACTAAATTTGTTTGGAACAAATTTAAACGAGCTTTGCGCGACCCGCAATCTCTAAGTGATATGCAAAAGTCAGATATAAATTAAATAACAGAAAAAAAACAAAAAATCGCGGAATGAGAAAATTCCGCTCCTACAAAAAACCACTTATACGCCACACCGCCATCCATGGCTCCTTGTGTCATACCGTCCATCCATGGACATAAAAAAAGCCGGGCTGACAAAGTCAGCCCGGCTTCCTGGTTCAATTAAACGTAAAACTTACGCCATTGAACGAATATTATTATTCATGCGACTCTTATGACGAGCTGCTTTATTAGCGTGAATTAAGCCTTTACCCGCTACACGGTCGATAACTGGACCGGCTATTTTGTACGCTGCTTCAGCTGCTGCTTTATCACCAGCCTCTATTGCATAGTAAACTCGTTTAATACATGTGCGCATCATAGAGCGTACACCTACGTTACGTGAGCGATGAATGTCTGCCTGTCTAGCGCGTTTCTTTGAAGATGCTGAATTTGCCAATGTTCTAAACCATGTATATAAAAAAGAGCGCGTAGAATGCCGGTTTTCCATGTGATTGTCAACGTGATTCCACACTAAATCACTAAAAATCAGCATAAATCATGGGTTTAGTGATGAAATTAAAAAATAATAGGTTTAGAAAACAGCCCGCAACAGGTAAACTTTCGACTTTAATGAACTGTTGTGACTAGCCCAAGCTTAAATGAGTAAAAAACTACTGCGATCCACCCTTACCGTCGGCGGTATGACGCTACTCTCAAGGATTTTTGGGTTATTACGCGATATTACGCTCGCTACCCTTTTTGGTGCCTCTGGCGGCACCGACGCCTTTCTGGTCGCCTTTAAGATACCTAATTTCATGCGACGCCTGTTTGGCGAGGGCGCATTTTCACTGGCCTTTGTTCCGGTACTCTCTGAATACAGAGAAAAACATGATAAAGCTGTACTCAAAGACCTGATCAACCATGTCGCCGGTACACTCGGTGGGTTTCTTTTGCTGCTATCGGTGCTGGGCATGGTCTTTGCGCCTGCCGTAGTTTACGTCTTTGCCCCCGGATTTTCCGGTAATGAAGGACAACTTGAGCTAACCGCAGACCTTTTACGCATCACCTTCCCATATATCTTCTTTATTGCGCTGGTCGCCTTTGCCGGCGGAATTTTAAACAGTTTTCACCGCTTTGCCATACCTGCCTTTACCCCGGTATTACTGAACATCTGCTTGATTGCCTCTGCATTTTATCTGGCCCCTTATTTTGATGAGCCATTGACAGCGCTAGCCTGGGGCGTGGCCGTGGCAGGCCTGTTACAACTGCTGATTCAGTTTCCATCACTAATCAAACTGGGGCTGATGCCGATACCAAAGATAAAACGTGGTCATAAAGGTGTTAAAAAGATAATCAAACTAATGATTCCTGCCATCTTTGGTTCTTCTGTGGCACAAATCAATTTACTACTAGACACCGTCATTGCTTCATTCTTAGTCACAGGCAGCGTTACCTGGCTGTATTACTCAGACCGTTTGCTGGAGTTCCCGCTCGGTGTATTTGGCATTGCCATCGCCACGGTAATATTACCAACACTGTCACAACAACACGCTCGCGCATCAACAGAGCAGTTTAATCAGACACTTAACTGGGCACTACGGCTGGTTACACTGATAGCGATACCCGCCGGTGTCGGTCTATTCATTCTTGCTGGCCCCATCCTGTCATCTCTCTTTGAATATGGGAAATTCACCACCAGCGATACTTACTTTGCTAGCTTAAGCCTGATGGCATATATGCTGGGCTTACCGGCCTTAATCGCCATCAAAATACTGGCACCCGGTTATTATGCCCGGCAGGATACACGCACACCGGTACGCATCGGCATCATCGCCATGGTATGCAATATGGCCATGAATATCGCTTTTGTGGTACCACTGGTAATGATGGACTATGAAGCGCCACACGTTGGTCTGGCACTAGCGACCAGCCTCTCTGCCTATATTAATGCCATGTTGTTATATAGCGGCTTACGTAACAGACAGATATTCACGCCACAAGATGGCTGGATGGCATGGATATTTCGAACTGTCATCGCTTCCACTGCGATGGCGGCAGCGATTATCTGGCTGACACCAGAGGCCATACAATGGAGCCAGTGGCAGCTAGTTGAGCGACTTAGCAACCTGTTCATTATTATTGCAGCAGGGGCTACGGTGTATTTCATTATGCTCTGGTTACAAGGGCTACGGCCAGATCAACTAAAGCCGAAATCACTCTAATCGAATATCATGAAAATAATACGCGGCCTGCATAATTGTCGAGAACAAAATCTGAACGGTGTACTCAGCATCGGTAATTTTGATGGTTTGCATCTTGGCCATCAAAAAATGCTGGAGCAGCTTCGCGCCGAAGCAAGACGGCTAAATACTCACAGTAGCCTGATGACATTTGAACCATTGCCGCGGGAATATTTTGCCAAAGGCAAACCCACTGCCGCCCGGCTGATGAACCGCGGTGAAAAAATTCGTACGCTCAATGGCTTCGATGCGGACCTGAGCCCCGATTACCTTCTGGTTTTGAGATTTAATCAGGCCCTGTCCAGTATGAGCGCCGCTGATTTCATCGAGGATATTCTGGTCGAACAACTTAAAATAAAATCTGTCATCATCGGCGACGACTTTCGCTTTGGTTGCGACCGCCAAGGCGACTTAGCCCTGTTGCAGCAATACGGCAAAAAACATCAGTTTACGGTTGCCAGCATAAAATCTCACTTGATTGAACAGCAACGCGTCAGCAGTTCATTAATACGTTCCGCTCTGGCTGATGACCAGCTCGCCGAGGCGGACAAAATGCTCGGTCGTAGCTATACCATCTGCGGCCATGTTCAGCACGGTGACAAACGCGGACGAACCATCGGCTTCCCTACCGCAAATATCCACTTAAGACGCCTAGAAACGCCACTTCACGGGGTATATTCTGTTACCATGCACAGTCCGAAATATGGTGATATTGCCGGCATTGCCAATATTGGGCGTCGCCCGACAGTTGGTGGTGAGCGCATACAGCTGGAAATACATCTATTTGATTTTGATCAGTCACTTTATGGTGACCATGTTTGCGTCTCTTTTCAGCATAAAATTCGCCATGAGAAAAAATTTGAATCCTTTGACGATTTAAAACAACAGATTAAAGCTGACTGTGTTCAAGCTAAAAATTTACTTGATAATAAATAACGAATAATGAATAGTGAATAGTGAATAATTAAAGAACAAGAACAATAACCAACACAAACTTAACTCGCACTATTTCTGCTCACTACAGCTTCACCCGCTTAGTAACTTACAACTTACAACTTATAACTGATTTTATGGATTACAAACCAACGTTAAATTTACCCGCTACTGATTTCCCCATGCGCGGCAACCTTGCCAACCGTGAGCCAGAAATGCTCAAACAATGGCAGGAGTCCGGTCTGTATCAAAAAATTCGTGAAGTATCTGATGGCCGCCCGACATTTGTTTTACACGACGGTCCTCCTTACGCCAATGGCGACATCCATATCGGTCACGCAGTAAATAAAATACTCAAAGACATCATCGTCAAAAGTCATACCATCGATGGTTTTGACGCACGTTATGTTCCCGGCTGGGATTGCCACGGCCTGCCTATAGAATTAATGGTTGAGAAAAAAATTGGTAAAGCCGGCAACAAGGTTGACGCAAAAACATTCCGCGAAAAATGTCGCGAGTACGCTGCCAAACAAGTTGATGGTCAACGTAAAGATTTTATTCGTTTAGGCGTGCTGGGCGACTGGGAAAAACCTTACCTGACCATGGACTACAAGTTCGAAGCTAACATCGTTCGCAGTCTGGGCAAGATTATAGATAAAGGTCATCTGCACCAAGGCAGCAAACCAGTGCACTGGTGTTTAGACTGTGGTTCAGCACTCGCTGAAGCTGAAGTCGAATATCAAGATAAAGAGTCGCCCGCTATCGACGTCATGTTTACTGCGGTCAACAACAGTGACTTTGAAAAAGCATTCAATTCAAGCGATGGTGAAGGTGATATCGCCGCTGTCATCTGGACCACCACACCATGGACATTGCCAGCAAATCAGGCAGTGGCGCTGAACCCTGAATTTAATTACGACCTGTTCCAGATAAAAACAGATCATGCACCAATACGCCTGATTCTGGAAACTTCCTTAGCAGAGGGTGCGCTTAAACGTTACGGTATCGAAGATGCAAAACTTCTTGCTAGCTGTCAGGGCCACACATTAGAAAACTTATTGGTGAAGCATCCTTTTTATGACAAACAAGTGCCTGTCATCCTCGGTGACCATGTAACAACTGAGGCGGGCACCGGCGCCGTACATACTGCACCTGGCCATGGTCAGGACGACTTTATTGCTGGCAATCGTTATGGACTGGAAGTTTATAATCCGGTTGCTGGCAATGGTGTATTTTTAGCCGACACCGAGTTATTTGCCGGCAAACACGTGAACAAAGTTAATCCAGAAATCATCGAAGTACTGGAACAAAATCACGTCCTGCTCAAACATGAAAAAATACAGCACAGCTACCCTTGTTGCTGGCGCCACAAAACACCGATCATCTTCCGTGCCACACCACAATGGTTCATCAGCATGGAGCAGGCAGGTCTACGCGAGCTTGCCAACAAAGCTATTGCAGAAACCACCTGGTTACCTGACTGGGGTCAGGCACGAATCGAGAGCATGGTAAACAACCGGCCTGACTGGTGCATATCCAGACAACGCACCTGGGGCGTACCGATACCTTTATTTGTTCACAAAGAAACCGGTGAACTACACCCTGATACACAATCACTGATTGAACAGGTTGCTAAAAAAATTGAAGAGCAAGGCATCGAAGCCTGGTTCTCATTAGAGGCCAATGAACTAATCGGTGACGATGCAGAGCAATACGAAAAGACCACAGACACTTTAGACGTCTGGTTTGATTCCGGTGTTACTCATGCCTGCGTATTAGACCAGCGCGACAAAATAACTTTTCCGGCCGACCTCTATCTTGAAGGCTCCGACCAGCATCGCGGCTGGTTCCAGTCATCACTGTTAACGTCGGCAGCAATCAATGGTGTCGCACCGTATAAAAAAGTGTTAACACATGGTTTCACCGTCGATGCTAACGGCAAAAAAATGTCAAAATCATTAGGCAACGTGATGTCACCACAGAAAGTTGTTGGCACCTTAGGCGCCGACATCTTACGTCTATGGGTTGCCAGCAGTGATTACAGCAATGAGATGACCGTCTCCGATGAAATATTAAAACGCAGCGCAGATGCTTACCGACGCATCAGAAATACTGCACGTTTTTTACTGGCCAACTTAAATGGATTTAATCCGGCGACAGACATACTTGAAACTAAAGACTTACTTTCGCTGGACCGCTGGGCAATTGCCAAGTCTCTGGAATTACAAAACGAAATTATAGAAGCTTACAAAGAATTTAACTTTCATCTTATACATCATAAGTTACAGCATTTCTGCACGGTTGACCTTGGTGGTTTTTATCTCGACATAATCAAAGACCGACAATACACCACACAGAGCAATAGCAAAGCCAGACGCTCAGCGCAAACTGCGTTGTATCACATCAGCGAAGCTATGTGCCGCTGGATAGCACCGATACTTAGTTTTACTGCTGACGAATTATGGAAAACTCTACCCGGTGAGCATAGCGAATCTGCTTTACTGGAAAGTTGGTATGAAAAATTAAGTGAACTTGATTCTGCTGACCCCATGAACATGGCATTCTGGCAAGCCATCCTGGAAATACGCTCTAGCGTCAGTAAAGAACTAGAACCTTTACGCGCGAATAAAACAATTGGTTCATCGCTGGATGCTGAGGTAACGCTGTATGTTGATAGCGAATTACAAAGCAAACTTGAATCACTAAAAGAAGAATTACGTTTTGTTTTAATCACGTCAAAAGCAACGGTGAAAAATATTGACGATGCTGACGATACTTGTGTTGAAACCACGATAGAAAGCGGCCAGACAATAAAAATTAAAACTTCAGCATCAGATGATACAAAATGTGTTCGTTGCTGGCATCATCGCGAAGATGTTGGCAGCAATGCAGAACACCCTGAGCTATGCGGCCGCTGTGTCGAAAACGTTGCCGGTGACGGCGAACAACGCGTATTTGCTTAATGAAATGGTTATGGCTTTCAGCGCTGACGATCTTTCTTGATCAATTAACAAAGGCTATTGCTGAAGCAGAACTATTGTTACACAAACCTGTAGCAATTTTTCCGAGTTTCAACTTTACCCTGATGTATAACAAGGGCGCCGCATTCAGCTTTCTAAGTGACGCCGGTGGCTGGCAGCGAATTTTATTTGTAACCCTATCAACCGTTATCAGCATCTTTCTTTTTTTCTGGTTAAAACAAATAACAAGAGACGAAAAACAAAAAGATAACCGTGTTCTACAAATAGCTATTGCACTTATTCTTGGTGGCGCTATTGGAAATTTAATCGATCGTGCACTCACCGGCGAAGTAGTCGATTTTATTCAGATATATTATTCCACCTACTACTTCCCGGCTTTTAATATTGCTGATTCCGCTATTACCGTAGGTGCAGGTTTACTAATTCTAGACATGTTTTTAGAATATAAACGTGAAAAAGCTCATCAATAGATACACCTTATGACAGAACAAATAAACATGCACAGCCTGGTATTGATCAACTACAGTATCGCACTGACCAATGGCACCGTAATAGAAAGCAACTTTGATGATGAAGCACTTCAGATAACCATGGGTGGTGACGATATCACCGAAGGCATGGAACTTGCCATCTTCGGTTTAGAAGAAGCTGATAAACAAACATTGACGCTAACACCGGAACAGGGTTTTGGACTACGCGATGAAGACAATATTCACGACATGCCACTGAGCGATTTTCCGGATGAGCTAGCACCTGAAATCGGTCTATCTTATTCTTTCGAATCTCCTCAGGGCGACGACATACCAGGCACGGTAACAAAACTTAGTGACGATTCGGTAGAGATAGATTTTAATCACCCGTTAGCTGGGCAGGAAATAGTTTTCAGCGTGGAAATACTAGGCATTAATAATTCCCACGCTGAGGTCGAGTAATGAATATCTACCTTGCCAACCCACGTGGATTTTGCGCCGGCGTCGATCGCGCTATCGAAATTGTAGAGCGCGCACTTGATATATTTTCTGCACCTATTTATGTTCGTCACGAAGTTGTACACAATCGTTATGTCGTCAATGACCTGATTAAAAAAGGCGCTGTCTTCGTCGAAGAGCTCGATGAAATACCCGATGACTCCACAGTCATCTTCAGTGCACATGGTGTCTCACAAAAAGTACGCAAAGAAGCGTTAGACAGAAACTTACGTATCTTTGATGCAACCTGCCCACTGGTTACAAAAGTGCACCTGGAAGTTGCGCGCCACCAAAAAAACACTGAAGACGTTATCCTTATCGGCCATGAAGGCCACCCGGAAGTAGAAGGCACACTCGGTCAATACAAAGAAAATCCAGACAGCGAAATTTATCTGATTGAAACAATAGAAGACGTCAAAAAATTAGTCATCAAAAACCCACAATCACTAGCTTACGTCACCCAGACAACATTGTCTGTTGATGACACTAAAAATATCATCGATGCGTTACGCGAAAAATTTCCAAACATAAATGGTCCGCGCAAAGATGACATCTGCTATGCCACACAGAACCGTCAAGATACCGTACGTGAGTTAGCTGATAAAGTTGATGTCTTTCTTGTCCTTGGTTCGGCTAACAGTTCAAACTCCAATCGCTTGCGCGAACTGGCTGAAAACCAGAATGTTGACGCCTATTTGATCGATGGCGTTGAAGATATAAACTATGACTGGCTTGACAAGGCGCAATCAATAGGCGTTACTGCCGGCGCCTCTGCGCCCGAAATTCTGGTAAAAGAAGTCATCGATGCATTAGAAAATCGTTTTGATACAACTATCATCACCAATGAAAAGGCAACTGAAAACGTACATTTTCAGTTGCCTAAAGAGCTTCGCATTAATTAATATTTTTTAAAATAATATTTGTTTTCTTTTTCCGCTGTCAATTACCAACATAGATCAGCACTACCCTTGCTTGCAGCTTTTTTACCTAGTGATGATATTGTTAGATAACCGCATTCATCATCAGTTTTAACCGGCGTCGCTTTCAACACGTAACCATACGCATCAGGCACCCCTTCAAAAGCTAAAGTAAATTTCCCCTCTTTTGATGTAGCAGTACCCATTAACGTTGAAACATCAGCACCAACATACGTGCTGTTGACTAAATAATACTTTTCCATCAACTGAGAAAGCTTAAGCATCGAAGCAATGCCATCAGCACGCTCACCAGCTTTTACATAACTGGTCATTGCAGGATAAGCAACTGATGCGATAATGCCGATAATAGCAATAACAATCATCAGCTCTACCAGTGTAAAACCTTTATTCTTTTTCATTATTTTTCTTCCTCATACCAGAATGTCTTACGAACACCTAAACCCAAGTCAGGCACTTTACACTCAGGACCAACAGCAATACAAGGCGGATTGCCTTCAGTCACAATAATTGTTGGTTTTGGCGGTATACCCGCATGCAATAATTCAACGTGACGTTCACCACGCACATCCACACTGCTAGGAAATGCTGGCGTTGCATCCAGGATATCAACATAGAAAACTTTACCCAAGCCTAACGCAGGTCCACATATATTTTTTGCCGGTTTAACATTAGGCGTATAGGTAGTAACAATAGCCACACCTTCTATCAATAAAGGCTCAGCCAGACCTTTTTCACCAATCCAGTCTCCTGGACTATCTTCATCATCCAGATTAATAAACCAACCCTGCTTATCCTGTATCAAATCTAATTCCGCACCACGCGCATTTTCATCAGTACCGTCACCACCTGCAAGATTCAGCGTTACATCTTTTAAGTCACCTTCAGTAAGGCTTGCATTGTAAGTTGTTGTAAATGCTGTCTGCTTATCTTTGATCATATAAATACGGTCATGGATCGTTGTATTTAACGGATGTGCTCTAAAACCGGAAGCAAGAACCAGTGCATTGTATTTACCTGATGCATCAATTACTAAAGCAACGTCTGGAGGATAATAAAAACGGCGATTATCGATCTCATCCTTGCCAGCAAGGTCAGCGATTAGCGTACCGGTAACTGAACCGCTTAATGCCTTGTCATTATTATTATCGATATCGAAGCGGAATATCTGCCCCCCCATATCCACGGCATATAAGCGGTCGATAAAACCATCACCCGTGATATCAAGTGGTTTTATTCGCGCCGGGATACTGTAGTGCATTTCCTCTACATCAGTATCTGGCGATGCCGCCAAAGCGGGGGCAGCCGTAGACGAACCTGCAGACCATAAAAGTTTACCGGATAAGGCGTCTGCAATAAACACAGCACGACCCTCTGAATCCGCTCTTCTTTCACTTGCATCATCCTGCGACTCGTCATAACCGCCACCAAAAATCAACACCGTTCTTTCATCACTACCATCTTTAATTTTTTCAACATTAACAGTGGACCAGGTCTGACCCAGTTCTGCATAGTCTCCTTCACCACCTTTAATCACCCACATCAACTTAGGCGCATCGGGATCAGACACGTTCATAGCATATATATTTTTGCCACCGCGCCGCATGGTGAAATAGATATAAGCATGATCTTTAGTCAAATCTTTAATCTTATTGTCACCATCACCGTCTTCTATCCATGAAGCCACACTACCATCCAGACCATATATTTTTTTGCCGCTAGGATTTTCCATTATGGTTGTCAGATTAGGTAGCAACTCTTGCGGTATAAAAGAAAATAGCTCATCGCCTGACTCACTACTAATAGCATGCAGATAACCATCATTGCTCGCTGTATAGATCACCAGTTCATAATCATCGACGCCACCTACTTCACCATACTGAATTAGCGCTGGCTCAGAGTGCAGTGGATCGCCCATCTCAGGTCGAACATCATTAAAGGTATCAACCTCACCATATTTTCCTAGCGCATCCAGACCTTTGGCATAGTCAAGCAGTGTTTCACGATAAGGAGTTCCGGATATCTTCTCGGTGAAACCAGTAACGCCCAATAATG
>JAUVDN010000056.1 GCA_030595325.1 Gammaproteobacteria bacterium
AGAAATATATCGACTCCTGCCTGATCTTCATTTCTGCGGCATTCATTCATCGCTGAGATAGCAAGGTTTATACCGGCGTGGTAATTACCTTTGTCGACATGTTTCTGAATAGCCTGCTTCTGAGTAGCAGCCTTCTCAATGCCATGTTTTTCTAATTCGATGTCCATCACTAAATAATAACACCGAGAAACTTAAATTGTCATCACTGAACGAAGTGATCGCGATATGGATGTAGCTTATTAAGGTAATGCAGGAGAAATTACCAAAGAATCTAGTAAATAATTAATAAAACTCGCTAAGTCGCTTCGTTCAGGATAAGACCGTAAAGTTAACTAGCTAAGCTATCGATTACTGCATTCAAGGTCGCACTTGGGCGCATCACAGCCGACGCTAGATTTGCGTCCATACGATAGTAACCACCAACATCAGCAGCCTTGCCCTGTACTTCGATTAACTCCGCAACAATTTTAGCTTCATTATCGGTTAACTGTTTTGCTACCGGGGTGAATGTATCCTGCAGTTCTTTATTATCACTCTGCTCGGCTAACGCCTGTGCCCAGTACATGGATAAGTAAAAGTGACTGCCGCGAGTATCTAGCTCTCCAGTTTTACGAGATGGCGATTTATTATTACTCAAGAACATGCTATTCGCTTTATCCAGTGCAGCTGCAAGTACTTTTGCTTTGTCGTTATCTGTTTTGATAGCAAGATCTTCGATGGAAACAGCTAGCGCTAAAAACTCACCGAGTGAATCCCAACGCAAGTGATTCTCTTCAATTACCTGTGCAACTTGTTTAGGTGCTGAACCACCGGCACCTGTTTCAAATAAACCACCACCGGCCAGTAACGGCACAATAGATAACATCTTTGCACTGGTGCCTAACTCTAAGATCGGGAACAGATCAGTTAAGTAATCACGTAACACATTGCCGGTAACCGAAATAGTGTTGTCACCTGCTTTCACACGATCCAAGGTGTAATTGATTGCATCAACCGGCGCCATAATCTTTATTTCTAAACCATCAGTATCATGGTCCTTCAGATAAGTTTCAGCTTTTGTAATCAGGTTAGCATCATGCGCTCGATTTTTGTCTAACCAGAATATCGCAGGTTGGCCCGTTGCCTTTGCACGGCTTACCGCTAACTTAACCCAGTCTTGTATCGGCAGATCTTTAGTCTGACACATGCGCCAGATATCACCTTGTTCTACTTTATGCTCCATTAAAGTATTACCGGATTTATCGGTCACTTTAACCACGCCATTGTTTGTTATCTGAAAAGTTTTGTCATGTGAACCATACTCTTCTGCTTTCTGTGCCATCAAGCCAACATTGCTGACATTACCCATCGTGGTAACATCAAATGCACCATGTTTCTGGCAGAAAGCTATCGTTGCCTGATAGATACCGGCATAACAACGATCTGGAATCATCGCCTTAGTATCTTTTAATTTACCGTCAGGCCCCCACATCTGCCCTGATGATTTAATCGCTGCAGGCATCGATGCATCAACAATGATGTCACTCGGTACATGTAGATTAGTAATACCGTTATCAGAATCGACCATTGCCAGGTTAGGACGTGATTGGTAAACCGCCTGTAGATCAGCTTCGATTTCAGCACGTTGTTCATCTGGCAGGTCTGCAATTTTTGCATACACATCACCTAAACCATTGCGGGTATCAACACCTATCTTTTCAAATGTTGCCGCGTGCTTTTCAAAAACATCTTTGTAATACACATTAACTGCGTGGCCAAACATAATCGGATCTGAAACCTTCATCATGGTGGCTTTTAAATGCAGTGACAATAATACATCTTGCGCTTTTGCATCCTGCGCAGCTTCTTCAAAGAAAGCGCATAATGCCTTTTTATTCATAACCGATGAGTCAATAACCTCACCGGCCATCACAGGTGTCGATTCTTTAAGTACTACAACGTCAGCACAATCGCTGTGTAGTGTTATTTTTACATCATCATCGGCGGCCATAACGACGGACTGCTCACTGGAATAAAAGTCACCATCACTCATCGAGGCAACATGTGTTTTAGAATCCGTCGACCATGCACCCATACGATGAGGATGCTTCTGTGCATATTCTTTAACCGGACCCGCAACACGACGGTCAGAGTTACCTTCTCGTAATACCGGATTCACCGCACTGCCTAAGACTTTGGCGTAACGTGCTTTTATACTTTTTTCTTCTTCGTTCTGCGGATCTTCCGGGAAATTGGGTATATCAAAACTCTTTTTCTGTAATTCTTTGATTGCACCATGTAACTGCGGGATAGACGCGCTGATATTTGGCAGCTTAATGATATTGGCCTCAGGTGTTTTAGCTAGCTCACCTAACTCCGCTAATGCATCAGCAATTTTTTGATCATCTTTTAGCTTGTCCGGGAAAGCAGCAATGATACGGCCGGTCAGAGAAATATCACGGGTTTCAACATCAATGCCAGCAGCTTTTGAATAAGCCTGAACGATCGGTAAAAAAGAATAGGTCGCTAACGCAGGTGATTCATCCGTTTCGGTATAGATTATCTTGGAACTGGGCATATAAGTATCTCTAAATGATATTGTGAACGATGGTGAAAAACGCTTCTTTTGAGCGCTTCTGCGAGTCGCATCTAAAGTATTTGGGAGGCGCATTATATCAGAATGCAGCTGTGATCAGCTGTCATATGATATTAATCTGTACTCTTGCTCTTTATCGAATGCTCTCTATAGAGCGGTCTTTATAGAATAGTTTTTTTATAGACGGGTCTTTTTAAAAAACAGAGACGCTATAAACACACAACAACTGATTAGGACTAAAACGACAGACATTGCCATAAGTGCCTCAGCCATAGTGATGCCAAAAATGATCTCTGGGGTATAACCACAGGATGTTTCAACACGGTAAAGCCATGGCAACCACTGTTCGATAGCAAGCCAGGTCGGCAATCCCAGATCAAAACCGCAGTCAGAGAAAATGAAGCCACGTTCAGTGCCGAGCAAGAGATAAGATCGTTCACTGAAAAACACCGCAATTATTAATACAGCACCATTGATGAAGGCATGTATCAATCTATTACCTCTGGTCAACAGACCAGCTACAGCAACGACAAACAGTAAAGAAAACAACAGACGCACCTGAATACAGACCACACAGGGCAGTTCATCCAGCATGTGCTGGTAATACAGGGCAATAGACAGTAAAAATAAACATCCAGTGATAGCAAATTGCCAGTACCAGCGACTCTGGGAGATGCATGTAAGTTGCTTTAACAGCTTTGTAAAATTATTCATATACAGTATTCTAATACAGACATGAACATAGATAACATCCTTAATAAAAATAATGTATTATTTGTAGTCCACGGTTGATTTAAGTCACTTCAAGCTGATTGCTTTTAGCCGACACTCACAGACCGACATTGCACAAGGGTGAAATAATGCGCTACACAGACGAACAAATGGCTGAGATGGATATTCTGATACGCTACAACCTGCAATCTACCCAACAAGGCATCAAGGTACACTCGAAAGCTAATAAAGAACAGATCGCTGCTGTACAGCGTTTATTCGACAAAGGACTGGTTACAGCTGTTGATGGCGGCTACCTGACCAGTCTTGGCAGAAAAGCCGCAGAACATGCACAAGCACTGTTATTGATGCTGACACCACACCAGCAGAGCATGGCTAGTTAATTAAATAAGTTAGGTAATCGCACCATAATTACGTCTTTTAACGACAAATAAGCGGCATTTGATGAAGTTATTTTTCAGTTGCTTAATTTAGCTAATATTCGCGGAATGAGAAAAATCCGCTCCTACAGGTAAGCGCTATTTTGTAGGAGCGGATTTTTCTCATTCCGCGAATTTTTTAAAATTTTTACATATATACCAAACTTATCTAGCTGTATTAGCCCCCTACTTCCTATAAATCATATGCTCGCCCCAGTTCCAGGTCTTTTCTATTTCTTTACCTGAAAGCGCAAACATCTCAACGCTCATCTCCGGTAACCGCAAAATTGCACAGCTGTTATTAAATGCACTGCTGCCGGGATTCACTACCAGCGTTCCCCCCAGCTTCTCTGCAAATACCTGATGAGTATGGCCAACAATTAAAACATCATAATTAAACATCTGTAAAACATTCGTCCAGTGTTCTACTTTCTCGGGCATCAAAATTGCATTTTTATCTAACAGCTTAATACCGCCATGGCAGCCGTCAGGCGGTTGTGCATGTACCATATAAAGGCTTTTGCCTTCGATTACGGTTTCATACGTCGCAGCAAGACTTTTTAGAAAAGTGACTGAAGTAGTGTCAGAATCATCATCGTAATGGTCAATAAACTGCAGGTCATGGTTACCGACAATAGTCTGGCAATGATTATCAAGCAGAAGTTTTACCGTCTGATCAAGTTTATCCATATAACCAGCGATATCTCCCGCACATAACACCAGATCAACCCCGGCCTTTTCAAAGATTGCCAGCGCCTCAGCAACAGGTTCTGGTGTTGCGTGCACATCACTTATCAAACCGATCAAGGGCATTTCTTACTCCTTAACTACTCTCTAGTCACTGTAATACCATTACATTTAATACTCAATCAATAAACCTGGCTCAATGCTTGACATTGTCAGACGCTTGCATTACTTTATCCTTTAGTTATCAGGCAACTGTCCAATTAATATAACAAAGGAATAAATAATGAGCACATCAAACTTGTTTACTAGCCTGAAAATAGGCGATCTGAATATTAATAACCGAATGGTAATGGCACCAATGACCAGAAATCGTGCTGGAGATGGAAATTCACCACAGGGAATGAACATAGAATATTATCGGCAGCGTGCCAGCGCTGGTCTTATTATTACTGAAGCCTCACAAGTATCTGCCGAAGGTGTGGGATACCCGGGAACACCTGGTATCTATGATGAAAAACAGGTTGCTGGCTGGCAGAAAGTAACGCAGGCTGTTCATGAAGAAGGTGGTCATATCTACCTGCAGCTGTGGTTTTGCGGCCGTATATCGCATCCAGACCTGTTACCGGAGAATCAGACCCCTGTCGCTCCATCCGCACTGAAACCAGAAGGCGAAGCCATTACTTTAGACGGCATGAAAGCATTCGTTGAACCACGGGCTCTAGAAATAAATGAAATAGAAACTATCGTCAGACAATATAAGAATGCTGCTGAGATGGCTAAAAAGTCCGGATTTGATGGTGTAGAGATACATGCAGCGAATGGATACCTGATTGATCAGTTCTTGCGTGATGGCAGTAATAAACGTACTGATAGTTATGGTGGCAGCGACGAAAACCGTATGCGTTTTTTAAATCAGGTAATCGATGTTGTCCTCGAAGTCTGGGATAGTCGCAGCGTCGGCATTAGATTAACGCCTGAAAACAGCTTCAACTCGATGTCAGATTCAGATCCGCAAGCACATTTCAGCTATTTCATCAGCCGACTAAATACACGCGATCTGGCGTACTTACACATACTTGAAGGTGACATGATGTCTGCAGCACGAAACGTTGACTACCGTGCACTGCGTGATGCCTATTACGGTATTTATATCGCCAACAATGGCTATGATTACGAACGCGGACAACAAGCCATTGCTAATGGCGACTGTGATCTGGTTGCTTTTGGTATTCCATTCCTGGCGAACCCTGATCTGGTTTATCGTTACAAAAATAAGCTGCCGTTAAATGAAGCGAATCAAGCCACTTTTTATGGCGGTAATGAAACTGGCTATATCGATTATCCCACTGCCGTAGAAAAGACTGCAGCTACAGCATAATCACTGGCTAACATTGTAAGCGCGATGGTTTTGCTTAGACTCATCGCGCTTATGCGTTACTTATCTAAACTTTACACATCTAAATTTTACCCAGGCATATATTCTGTCTGGGTACCGACATTAGAATGCTCATCAAATACCTTATATTCATAGGTACCAATTCGAATAAAATCGCCGTGTTTTAGGGTCTGTTCTTTGATTAAAGAACCATTAACATGTGTACCATTAGTACTACCATTATCTCTGATTATCACTTCAAAAGTGTCAGGCAAAAATTCATTTGCGATAAGAGTAATTACCGCATGCTCTCCACTCACCACACCATCATCAAGTTGAAGATTATTTCCATGATCACGGCCAATAGAAAACTCACCGGAAGCCATCTGAATCTCAGAAACGACCGTACCGTTAATAATATGTTTCAGTTTAATCAAACTTAAATCTCCCATTACATAAAAATATAACCAGATTGTTTAACTCTGGGTATAAAAAATTTTGATGTATTAACAATAGTTCAATTAAATATTAAAAAGGATACTGGTGATAGAAATTATCACTAAATTCACCTACCAATCAATTACTAGAATTAATAAAAATAATCCAGTTGTCTAACTAAAATGCTGTGTCGTTAATAACAGATTAAAGCCGGACGTAGACTAATTCTACGTTTGTTAAAATGACAGATTTTTTGTTGTTTGTCATATTAATTTATTTTCATTGGAAGTAAAATAGAGCTGTTACGCTATACGGCTAACAATAAATGCGCATAAATAAGGAGTTCTATATGGAAAAAAGAAAACAGATAGAAATTGAGGATGATACAAGGAAACTATCTTTTGCTGTTTTGTATATGTCGATTGTTGTACTTGTATTATTTAGTTTTATTCCTTCAGCATAATTATATTTATATAAATAAACATCTTAGTGACCACCATAGTCACATAAAAAAGTTAACGGCGACTTCTTAAGGTCGCCGTATTTGTTTGTGCTACAAAATCATTTCGGCAGTACACTTCTGAGATACCTTGTCTAAGTAAATGCGGGATACTATTCACGCAGTTACAGACAATCGTATCTTGTCCGAATACCAGGATTGGTCTGTTTTTGCTTTTTCTAAGGAGGGTTCGGCGGACCGGACGGGATTACTCGGGCTATCCTCGGCAATTACTCCTGCATTGCTCTATTACCCTACATCCATGTAGGTATGCCCTCGCCCTTCGGGCCATCACAAAAAACGTGATGTTAAAAATTGTTCCAGACAATTTTGTCGAACCGTTCGAAGCCCGTCCACACGTATACATCACGTTCAGTACGTACTGCTAAGTTTGGTATACCTATGGATTTATAATATGGCGGACCGGACGGGATTACTCGGGCTATCCAGCCCTCACCCTTCGGGTCATCACAAAAACCGTGATGTTAAAAATTGTTCCAGACAATTTTGTCGAACCGTTCGCATCCCGTCTAAGTACCGGGATAGTTCTGTGTTTGCTTTTTGTTTGGGGATATTCCTGAAAGGACAGGTAATGGCGGACCGGACGGGATTCGAACCCGCGACCTCCGGCGTGACAGGCCGGCATTCTAACCAGCTGAACTACCGGTCCGTAGAATGATATTACTTGAAAATTAAATACTGGTGGGTGCTGAGGGAGTCGAACCCCCGACATTCGCCTTGTAAGGGCGACGCTCTACCAGCTGAGCTAAGCACCCATCAAGCGGCGGGCATTGTATATCAACAGGTACTAATAAACAATTATTAATTGTTATATTGAAGTGATTTTTCAAATTAAATTAATAAAACAGCTAATAGCGATACTAATTCTTACTTGATAGCCTTTCAAATCCACTGATACCGGGTAATCAGTTTTAGCATAAGGATAGAAAATGTAAGGGAATTATAAATTAAGCAGTCGAGATTTGAATGTATTACTACTTCGAGCGCGATGCTTTGACACAAAACATGATAAAAAAAGTATCCCAGTTATCAAAACCATCGACATCGTCGATATTAGACAGCTCTTTTTGGCTTTTTAGATAGGATAACGACTTTTGAATCTGCACATCATCGATGCCATTTAGCTTAATTAGATCGATGGCTGAAGATGACGGTCGCCATTGTTGTAAAAGTTTGCTCATAGTTTTAAAGGGTTTAGAGGATTTCTATTTTAGATCTTCTACTTCAATGTACCTACTTCAATGTACCTATTTTAATAAGCACGCTTCAATCATGCTGGCCCTTACTGCTGGCCTTTACTACTGGAAATGCGCGCCAGCGTATCTTGTTTGTAAAACAGCCTTAATTGATGAAATATATCAGGGTAATAACGTGAAATTAACTCAGGGCGCTCAAAGAATACCTCACTTAACACGGCAAAAAATTCTGCTGGTGATGTTGCTGCGTAACAGTTAATGCCAATCGATTTACCACGCTTGCATCGTCGCTCAAAATTCTTGAAACCATCACTAAAAGCGTCAAACCAGTCAGAAGAAGTCATGCCAGCATGTAACGGTGGAAAACCATTAGCATCACCCGTTTGCATATCAAGTTTATGTGTAAATTCATGAATCACCAGATTATTACCATCAATGATGCCTGCATGCTCGGTGTTATTCCAGGCTAACACTATCGGTCCACGCTGCCAGGCTTCGCCTGATAAGTTTGATTGCACGTTATGCTGTACACCAAATTCATCCATAACAACACGCTTAGGTGAAAACCCAGCTGGATAAACGATAATCGAAACCCAACCATTATAGCCATCAAGACCCAGCTTTAGAATTGGGATACATGCCTGCAACGCGATAATCAGCTTCATCTGCTGCGTAATCACCAGACCATCAGCACCTTCGAATATCTTGCGATGTAGAAACAGTATCGCAAGCTCCCGTAATGAGGCCCTCTCTGCATCGCTATACCCCGTCAATAATGGCAGATATGCACAGACAGCATCCCATTGCGCCAGTGTAATAGACGATTGCCGGATAATACGGCGATCTAACCAGTTACGGATTATCTGAAACATATTAATGAAATAGACTTCAAATCAAGCCATCGATTTAATAATTAACATAACGCCACTAATCAGCAACAGCGTACTTATCACCTGATTAAACAGCTTCTGATCAACCTTTACGTGTATATGATGCCCGACATACATACCGGCAAACAATACAGGAAACAACGTCAGTACTAACCACAGCACCTGTTCAGTAAATAAACCATTGAGCGCATACCCCGTCATCCTCGCCCCACCATCAACCAGAAAGATTGTCGCTATAGTTGCACGAAACTGGTTTTTGTTTAACTGGCGCATTTTCAAATACACCACATAGAATGGTCCACCGGTACCAAATAATGCACCAACAGTGCCACCACCTAAACCAGCAACAATCGCCCATTTTCTGCTGCCCGCATGGACGGAAATGGGTAATAAAGAATAAATGGAGTATGTCAGCACAAAAATTCCCAGCGCTAGAATCAGCTTATTAGCATCCACGTTTACCAACAACCAGATAGCGATGGCAATGCCGGTCAGGGAAAAAGGAATCAAAGGCAGCATATCCGGCCAGGAAACCTGCTTTCGCAGATGAAAACTCTGCATAACCGTTCCACCATAACTTAGCAGACCCAGTACCGGTACGATAAATGTCAGCGGGAACATAAACGCAAGCAGAGGGATAGCAATCAAACCACAACCGAAGCCTGAAAGACCTTTAACGGTATACGCCATAAAGATAATGCAGACCGAGAAAATAATCTCCAGCGGTGTTAAATCAACTAATTCGAGCAACATGCGTATTTAATATAGTGTTTAATTTGTATTTGATTTAGAAGGTCAGAATATAAACGCGCATTGTAGCACTGCCAACGAGCTAAACTATTAGTTAATCTGCAATCCCTTAATGCTAAAATAACACTCCTTGATTCATACACCTACATCATATAATAAAACCTGAGCATGACTAAAACACTAATCACCATCGCTTCATTATTATTTATTCCTGCCTGTTTCGCTGCTACACAAGAGCAGCAGATAATCACCATCGACGGACGAGAAGTATTACTAAACGAAGATGGTACCTGGAAATATCTATCGACTGATCGTATTGCTAATACCAAAGACGGCACACGGATACGTTTAAAAGAAGATGGTAGCTGGCAAGCAATAGGCAACGCACCATCAACATCTAAAAAGCAGGTTCGCACTACTGACCTGGATATAAAGCTCCAAAAAGTGGTAATCGAAACATTTAGAAATAAATCACAAAAAAATACCAGGATAAAAACGCAAACCGTTTTTTATATAGATCTTAGCAACTCGCTGCAAGCTAAAAACATAATAAACATCAATGCTAACGACATCACTCACATCGACGTAACCGATAACAATGGAAAAAATTATCCCGTACTATCACTTAAATCTGATACTTCAAAATTAGCGCCCAGTGAAAAAACAACACTGGTTATACGCGTAGAGAAGTCACCCTCGAGATGGAACAGTGTTAAATCGATAGAAATAACCTTTAAAGCAGGAATACTAGGCCTTAAAGAATCGGCCTCGCTAAGCAGTAGAACAATCGATTTTGATAAAATAAACGTCGATGGCTTTAAGTGACTGCATAGCAATATAGTAATTATCTGTAGTATCTCAAACTAGACCTGACAGGCGATGCATCTTTATGAAGATTCAGATAACAGGGTAAGCACCTACAAGCAGTCAGGCTATATTTAGCCATCGAAACCACATCATCAGTACATTTTAAATACTATGGAAAACTTCTTCAGCTTCAGCAGTCAGCATGATTCAGCAAAAAATGTGATAAACGATTGCGTGCACCAACTGGGCACAGCCCCGACAGATGCTAATTTTGGTTTTATCTATACCACTGATAGCATGACGGCTAATTTCCCTGAGTTAATTAAACAGTGTAAAGCTGCAAGCGGCATCAAGCACTGGGTTGGCACGATTGGATTAGGGATTATTACAACAAACAAAGAAATATACGACAAGCCAGCTGCAAGTATCATGTTGGCAAATTTTGATGAAAATGAATTCGCCATGATGCCATCGGTTAATAACCAGGGTGAACTAACATCCGGTATCCATTGGCCGCATGAATTCGCTACAAATTTTGGCGTTATCCACGGTGATCCTTTCAATGATGAAACCCAGAATCTGATCGAAGACCTTCAGCAACAGCTGGAAAATGGCTTTATCGTCGGTGGCTTGACCTCTTCACGAAGCAAACAGTATCAGGTATCCAATGATGTGGTCAGTGGAGGCATTTCTGGTGTTGTATTCTCAGAAGAGATTGGCGTCGTCACAAATCTTAGCCAGGGCTGCAGCCCTGTTGGTGTAAAACACACCATCACCAAAGCCAGCGAGAATACGGCTTTAACAATCGATAAAAAACCGGCATTAGAAGTAATGATGCATGATATGGGCGTCAGTAACTACAAAGAATTGTCAGACAATGCTAACGAAATTTTTGCTGGTCTTTGCATACCCGGCAGCGACAAAAGCGATTACACCATTCGTAACATCGTCGGTTTTGATATAAGCCATAACATATTTGCAATAAACGACTTCCTCGCCGATGATGATGAGATCATTTTCTGTAATCGTAACGAACAAGCCGCTATCGATGATATGCAACACATGCTCGACAATATGGCCAAACGTCTTAACAAAGATTCCTCAGGTTATCAGATTAAAGGCGGCATCTATGTTTCATGCATGGGTCGTGGTCGAGAGCAATTTGGTAACGACTCCGAAGAAATAAAGTTAATCCACAAGACTTTAGGTGACTTTCCATTGACCGGTTTTTTTGCCAATGGCGAAATACACCACAATAAGCTGTACGGGTACACCGGTGTTCTGACTTTATTCATTTAATCAGCCATCGACCAGCCATCATTCAAAAATATTTCTTCATTTCTTAGGTTCTAAGCTTAATCCAAGTCAAGTTTTAAGTCGCATCGCCACGCTACACTCTGACCCTAATATTTTAAACATGAGGATAATATTATGGGTTGTTGTGGAAGTTGTGGTGGCGAAGCGCCAAATCACGTAAGCGAACAGGACAAAAGTAAAGAGAAAGAAAAAGAAGCTGAAGTAAAAAGTCAGCAGCAAGAACAGGATAAAGACAAGAAGTAAGTTCCTCCGCTATCTATCCGGTTTACAAGACTAAATCGCTAACATTCCTGCCAGTTGCGTTCTATATTGCTGCGCCGTCTCAGGATCATTTGGCGCGATAGTATTGATGATTGTAATAATCATCTCTTTGGCAGCACCATCTTTATAATCAGCATTATTCTGCTGTATATAGAACAGATGATTTAATCTTAGTGATTTAATTATTGTTATTTGGGGTCAGCATAAAGATATGCATCCATTAAACCAAATAATTCGGAGGAAGCATCATGTCACAGACAATACATATCAATGGCTGGGAACGTCTTGCCAATGGTTTTGATGTCGAGTTCAAACATAATATTCCCGTAAGGCTCTCCGGCCACGGCCTGGATATTTCCAATCAGATTCTTGCCGAGGAAGTAAGTGCCTTAGGTAAATTACATGTGGTGATAGGCAAATGGGAATATGGCGAAAGTCTTAATGAATATGAAGAGACGACTACAAGGATATAGTCGGTAGGGCGAAGCAGAAAGCTAAAGCCGAGAATTATGGTGTTAATCGGAAGATTCTGAATCTTCTTTGTCCTGTTTGCTCCAGGATTCGTAACATTCAAGTCCACAGAAGTACATGACGTATTCCGCAGCTTCTTCACTCTTCGCCTCTGATGCAGGTATCTCTTTCATGCAGATTTCACAGGAAACCTGCTCCGTAGGTAATGGATTTTCATTTTTACTCATCACACACCTCCTTATTAAAGAAGTATAGGCTCACAGGCCTTCAAAAATCAATTACTTAATGTAAGGAGCTGTGGCATGGAAATAAAGCAACTAAACCCAATACTTAACCATTGGCACAGCCTATATCTCAGCAACGGCCTTCTGAATAAGCGGCACCAACGACTCAGGTAATCTGATGCTACCGGATAACGCAAATGCATGTGCCTTGTCAGTCATCTTATTCCATGTCCGTTGAATAATTAAAATCCATTTCTCTTCATCGTATTCAGGGTGCTTTTCAACAAAAGGCAGCATGTAGTGCTCGATAAAGACCAATGCAGAAACATCTTCAAGCAGCTGAGTATCCAGATTTTTCTGCAATGATTTCTTACTTACAGCAAGTTTCACCCGGTTGATGAATTCATCGTCATAACCCGCTTTAACTAACAAAGCGGCAACGGTGTTAGCGTGAAAGGTGTAAAGATTCGTTCGCCACAGGTGATAACCTTTACGGTCCATCGGGTATTCATCACGAGGATATTTCCAGCGTTGAATGTGTTGCGCACGTAACGCCAGCTTCATCGCATCATCAGCATTAAAGTCATAACGCGTTAGCATGTCTGACATGCGATGTGAATACAGTAATTCTTTCGGTAGCTCCTTACCGTTACTGGTTTCCATATTAGTGTCTTCACTGTTAGCCGCATCGATTAGCTCAACAGCCAAATTAAATTTTTCTGCTTCAGATTTACTTTTAGTCATAGTTAATGATTTTTTGGTTAGAGTGGTATTTATTATATTAGTTTTTCGTTAGACTAAATCATAATAATTGAATGGAGATTCAAATGAAACACGCTATCAGACTACTAATCGTGTTATTGCTAACAGCCCTGACAATCGTTAGCTGCTCCAGCACTCCTGTACCAGCACGGGATCCATACAACGATGCCGACTCGCAAAGATCAAGATCAGGTCAGGCACAAGATGAGATGTCTAGGGACACAAAATAGAAAGTAATGTTAAACACGGGGATGAAAGGCAGTTTTAAACACCTTCATCCTCTTTCATACTTTCTTCTTCGCTTTCTGCTTCAACTAGCTCAACCTTAATCGTGTTTTCATAATCATTGGCATGCACTTCTATTAATTGTGGATAACGATTAACCAGATAAGCACAGGACGAGGTTTTTACAGCATCATTATCCTGCTACAAAGCTTTAATAAGGTTCATTACAACAAAGGTTGCCCGCTGACCACTATCCGGGTTCGCCAATAGTTCACCACGAATTTTAATACCGTTATCCATATCCCCATCCATCCTATCGAGAAAAACCAACTGCTCATCAGCGAAAGATAATTCTCGATTAAACTCAAAAACGATTTCGTTATTTATTAATACCGATAACATATTCATTACATTGCCCTAACACTTCTTCCACGAACCAAAATTCAAACCAAAAACCCAAGTCTAAATATCTGCTCAATCATGCTTCCAGTTACTTTCTTTAAACTTATGCAACTTCGCATAACCCTGCAACAACTCATTATGCAATTCAAAACCTTTCAGTGATAACCCTGGACTATGCAGACCATGGAATACCTCTCTGCCATCAAGCACTCTTGAGCAGATAGAAACATATTCTTTACCATACAACTTGGCAAGGCCATCTGCATAATCATTGTATTCGCGAGACTCATCCTGTTGTATTTGCAGCATAACCTGCAGGCAGTTATAAATATGTAAGCGGCAGACAGTAAGCTGATCCATATGTAAACACCAGTCTACCCAGTTTGCAGCCTGATCCAAATCACCAACGGCCAGACACAACATGGCTTTTAACTCGCCTATCCGCAGACCCGCCCATACTGTACCGCGGTCAGGTGCAATACCGATAAATTCCGCCACGCGTTGCATATCGTGATAAGCGCCATCCTCAAGGCGATCAAATAAATTCTGCCACTGAGTTTTATCCAGGTTTTTCAGCGACAGAATTTCTTCACGGAATAAGGCGCCTTCATTACTGTTATTCCATACCAGGTCATCCACCGGATAGATATCAGACATCCCGGGAACAATAATTCGGCAGGTATAAACATTGAGGTGCTCATAATCGGCAATATAAATATCAAAACCCATGTCATGAATGATATTACTCAGATATTCAAACTCATCCGCCGTATTGGCATCATGATCCCAGTCATAGAATTCATAATCGGGTTTATCTTTGAAAAAGTCATAAGCGATAAGACCGCTGGAATCGATAAAATGTGTTTCCAGGTTATGCTGATCAGCCACCTGATCAAGTTCCAGACTAGGTGGAGAGAATCCATCCAGTTCATGCAGCCCGCGCCCCTGCAGCAATTCAGTTACCGTACGTTCAAGTGCCACCTCAAAACTGGGGTGCGCACCAAACGAAGCAAATACTGTTGCATCACGCGGGTTCATCAAAGTCACACTCATTACCGGATACTTTCCACCCAGTGATGCGTCAGCAATACGCAGATGATAATCATGACTTTCAAGCTCATCTATCGCCTGAATAATCAGTGGAAAACGCTCTAAAACCTCACGTGGTATTTCTGGCAGACAGATGCCTTCAGCAATTATCCGGTTTTTTATATAACGCTCAAAAACCTCAGACAGACTCTGCACACGTGCTTCATTTTTAGTATTACCGGCAGACATGCCATTACTAACATAGATATTGCCAATCAGATTAACCGGAAACCACAGCGTTTCAGCATCGCGCAGACGATGATAAGGCAAAGCACAGATGCCCCTGCTAGTTCTACTGGCGCCAGCGCCAGAATTTAAATCAAACAGATGTTCCGCTTTTACCTCTTTCTCTGGGTCATAAAATCCCCACAAACCCTCATCGAGTAAACCTTCAGGTATAGCCTCACCTGACACCTCAAACCAGCGCTCATCCGGGTAATGCACAAACTCAGCCTTACAGAATTCTTCACCCAGGTAAAAATCTGCAAAAAAGTAATTACAGCTAAGGCGTTCAAAGTATTCCCCTAATGCACTGGCAAAACTGGCCTTTTCCGTTGCGCCTTTGCCATTGGTGAACATCAGCTCACAATCCTTATCTCGGATGTGAACCGAATAAACATTCGGCACCGGGTTTATACTGGACGCCTCCTCGATCTCGATACCGATATCTGCAAGCTTCTGTTGCATGGTTTCGATGGTGGACTCAAGATCTCGATCTTTGCCTTTAATAAACGTTTTATCTGTCATGGAGCGCATTTTATTACAAATTTCACTGGAAGGTGCGAACGGAAGTAAACAGGCCAGAATTATTTAGAATAGTGTTTGTTCTGACCGCACTTATTGTTCAGTTATACTACGCCCATGCAAACCCTACCCATCAATGCTGTTTTAGCCGAGATTAAAAACACATTAAATAATCACACCCGCCTTGTATTACAAGCGCCACCGGGGGCGGGTAAAACCACTGCCGTGCCAATCTCATTGCTCGATCAGGAATGGCTGGGTGATAAGCAAATAATACTACTCGAACCGCGCCGGCTTGCCGCACGCAATGCGGCTGCTCGTATGGCTTTTCTG
>JAUVDN010000078.1 GCA_030595325.1 Gammaproteobacteria bacterium
GGTCGCACGCATCAATTACGTGTGCACTGTTCTGCCATGAGCTTTCCTATCATCGGTGACGGTCTGTACGGTAAAGGTGTAGCAGAGCATCCTAGAATGCTGTTGCATGCAGATAATCTATTGTTCGAGCATCCTATTTCCAACAAAGAGATGCATCTATTTGCACCGTGTGAATTCTGAATATGACTTTTATCGTCTAAGGCTATTGCCAGCCAGAAATAACGCCATAGCTAAACATTGTGCCCTGATAGTTAAAGATAACGCCATCGGATGTTATCTCATACAGGATGAGGCCGTCGAGAACGTATTCACCTTCTTCCATAAAGTTGTTGTTGATTACGACACTGCGTTGTTGCGGATTACTTGAATAGACATGAGCAGAAATGTTGAAAACAGGTAGTTGTAGTTTTATTGATTCTGGTAGTTCATAAAAATCAATAACGTTCATCTCATTATTTGCATAAGTAATAGGCTCTTCTTTTGGCGCTACTATTTGTGGTTTATTTGCAGGGCGGCGGTTTGGAGTAGGGTTAGCTATAACTGTTTCATCTGTTGTGTTAGCTACTGTTGAAATTTCCTGAACTGGTTCTGTTGCTATGTATTCAGTAATACTTTTTTCATGTGCTGGCGTTGCCTGAACTATTTTTTGGTTACTGCTAGTGTCATTCTTCGTCGTTATGAAATAGGTGATTGCCAGTAAGTTCAGTGTGACCGCAGCGATTAAAATGTATGGCCAAATCTTACGTGTTTCATTACGATAGTTTAAACCGGAGGAGTGAACCGTCTGAACATCCGGGATATTGCCATGGCCGCGTTCTTGCTCAGATTTTTTTAGGGCATCAAGAATATAGGACATGATTAACTTTGCCGTGTGAGTGTAGGTACATTCAGGCCTGAATTAGTGTTCAGGTGAATGATAGTAACTGGGCCGACTATGCCATCAGCAGTCAAGCCGTGTTCAGCTTGAAACTTTTTAACTTTTCTTATTAGATGGTTGTCGTAAGTGATGGCTGTGCTATCGGTAGAAAATTCTTTCTTAGTAAAGTGTGTGTTTAACCAGTTAACTATATTGCCATTGTCCCCGGGTGTAATAGCAGATGAATAATATTCAGGTTTTTGCCAGAGTATGATGAATTGACCGTACCAGTATTGATCAAGATCGCTTAGCTGAATAGTGTACTGTTTATTGTTTGAATAGACGGTAGCGAGTTTGTCTTGTATCGACGTAATTGTTACGTGCTGTATTTTTCCATTACTATTGACTAACTTGAGAACAGCAGGACGGTTATGTGACTTAAGACTATTTAGATTCCCCTGTTTATGCAGGCAGCTTAAAGCAAAGGCTTTAGCTTGTTTGCAAGCAGTGACTAGAGATTTTCTATTGTAGTTCTGATTCCAGGCTTTAAATAATTCCTGATAAGCAGATATCTGGCTGTTTGTTCTTGCATTTAATACTACTTTAATATCATCGAAAGCCTGTTCGGGAGATGACTCTGTTCTAACTGGTGTAGTGTCAATTTCATCTTTACTGATTTTTATATTTTCCGTGGTAACTTCTTCTGCTAATTGTGGTGCTTGTATTTCGTTGTTGCCACCTTCATCAAGCATGAGTTCTGGAGTGAGTGTTGCGGTCTCGCTAATCACTGTATCACTGATTGTGTCATTTGTAGTATCACTGACTAGCTCGATGGCTGTGTCTTTGTTTTCATCAGTGATCTGTGTTTCAGCAGCGGGTGAAAGTGAAAAATAAAGAAACACTGCAATAGTTATTGTTGCGACGCCGGTTATCGCAGCGATTGGATATAACCATTGTTTGTTTTTATGCTGCCTTTCAACGTTTTTAAGCTCACCAAATACTTCTTTGGCTGCTTTTTTTACAATCTGCGGGTGCACAGCGTGTTGTTCTTCGACGTAGGCGCCAAGTAAGGCGCGGTCACAAAGAATATTGATTAATCTTGGTACACCGTTACTTAATTTATAAAGCAGTTTTATGCTGTTTTCGGGGAATAGTTGAATATTTTGCCCGGCTACTGCCAGCCTGTGATTCACATATGTTTTAACTTCGGCTCGGGTTAAAGGCTGTAAGTGAAAACGTGCGGTTATGCGTTGGGCTAACTGGCGCATTTCTGATCTTGCCAGAATATCCAGAAGCTCAGGTTGACCTAGGATGATGATCTGAAGCAGCTTGCGTTGATTTGTTTCCAGATTGGTTAACAGGCGTAACTGCTCGAGTACTTTACTGTCTAGGTTTTGCGCTTCATCGATGATTAAAACGGTTTTTTCGTTATCCCTATTGCTCTTAATCAGGAACTCATAAATTCTATCGGTATAGGTTTTAACACTGTTGTCAGAGTCGGGATAGCTTATTTTTAATTCATCACAGATGGTTTCCAGTAATTCAATCTCGCTAACTTTAGGGTTGAGTACCAGGGCAACATTTGCCTGATCAGGAATCTGTTCTAGGAGGCAGCGGCAGATGGTCGTTTTTCCAGTACCCACTTCGCCAGTGAGTAGGATGCAGCCGCCATCACTGTTTAGGCCGTAGATTAGATGTGCCAGTGCATCACGATGTTGCGTTGTCATATAAAGATAACGCGGATTAGGGGCTATCGAGAAGGGTGCCTCCTTAAATCCAAAATATTCGTTATACATGTGTCAGGTAATCGTGAGCTTGAAAGTGTCTACTATAACGAAGGCGGTAGCTGGAAACAACTTAATAACGGGGAGGTAAATTCTTGTCTCAGTCTTCTAGTTTAAAAACAAAAACATTCTGATCTGTCGATTTTGCTGTATGCATGGCTTTATCCGCATTACGTATCAGTATTTTTTCATTTTTACCGTGATTAGGGAACAAGCTAATGCCGATTTTACAATCGATATCTATTTTGTGATTTTCTATTTCGAATGGTTGGTTGAGCCTGTTGATTATACGCATTGCCACCTTAATGGCTTGTTCTTCTGATTGTGCGGAGGGTAATAATAAGCCGAATTCATCACCACCGAGTCTAGCGATGGTTGCGCGATATTTTGTCTCAGTGTCTGAAGGCAGTAATTTGTGACCGGGTGAATCAGTGCCGACCCAGGAGATTAAATCTGAATCACGTAAGGTTGAGCACAAGCGTTGTTCTACAGCGAGTAATAGTTTATCGCCTACCGTTTCACCGAAATCGATGTTTACTTTTTTGAAATGGTTAAGATCTAAAATCATCACGGAAAAGCGTGTTTTAGATATGAGCCGAAGATTAATAATCTGCTCTAATAATTGTTCAAATAATAATCGGGTGTTTTCGTCGCCATCGTGTGTATGCAGGTGTATTTTTTCCAGAACATGGTGGATTCTTGCAAGTGACGGTATGGTTGAGCGTTGAAGTATCAATAAAACGATGAAGACGGTAAGCGCTAACGTCACGAAGGATAGTGCCATGACCCAATTTCTGTGTTGTGATATCTCTTTGTTAAAATCAGTCATGTTTGCTCTGATTAAAACATTGAAAAGTGTACCGCCACGTTCACCGCTGATGGGTAAGTCAATATCCAGATAGTTATTGTTTTTCTGAGTCATCGTCCAGCCATCAGACTGATATATGATCTGTTTATCTAACAGACTCATCTGTATTGGCATGGCAAGTGATTTATCGATATCTTGTAAGTTAAAAGCAAGATCAGTGATGACCTGTATATAACCCTTTGGGTTTAACCCGCCAAAAGGCACCATAACAGAAAATACGGGATGATGATTGAATGTACATGTGCGTGATAATGTTTGCAGTTTTTCAGAGCCCTGGCGTGTTAGAGCAGCCTCACTCTGTTCTGGGCATATAAGTTGACTGTCAGCATCAGTTTTTAAGCCTTCGGTAGATGTGCTGAGTAAGGTGAAATTTGTATCTAAAACATATAATTTGAGTAGCTTGATAACGCCCGCGGTTACAAAATATTGGTAGAATTGATTATCTAGTGTCTGTGTTAGATCTTTTGAGCGTCTATATTTTATATGATGATTAAAGTCAGCTTCGTTCTCTATCGATAATGCCAGATCTAGTGAGTTTTCTTTTAATTCTTTGATCAGGTCGTCGGCTTCAACATAGGCGAGCTGCTGTATGGCTTGTGTGTGATTTTTATAAGCAAATTCTTTGTAGGAGTTGCTGACGTAATATACCAGCATGATACCAAAGGCACCGACGATAATAATCGTCATGCTTATTTTATCTGCAAGTGAAAAATGATATTTCATTTTATTTACTGATCAAATATTCTTTATTCTTCCATTCCTCGAAGCCGCCTCTAAACCAATATATGTTTGTATACTTACATTCTTTGGCAATATCAACAGCGATGTCACTGCGTCGGCATTTGGGTCCATTACAATAAAAAACAGTAGGGGTGTCTCTTCTGTCGATGATAGGCAAGAGTGTTGTGCAATTCGTTTCTGTGTCTGGCAGACTGATAGAGCCGGCGATAAACCCCTGGCGTCGGTCAGCTTTTATTCTTGAATCGATGATAACCAGGTCTTCATTATGACGAGCAAGCTGTATCAACATCTCAGCGTTTATCTTCGTACTGCCTATAATAACCTCAGGGCTTAGGTAGTCCTCTGCTATTGCGCTCTGTATGAAGAGAGAAATTACTAGCAGACCGGCGATTTTTAGTTGTGCATGTTTCATCGTTTTAGTCATTGAATAAGAGACTTAGTTAAAGGCTTGGATAATTGCCTGTTAAATATTAAGTCAGTATAGTGAAAATAACGCCGATGTTTGTTGAATACAATACGTTTAGTGGTAAGTTTATGATTATTTTTAAAAAAAAACGACAAAAAGGCAGATTGAACTTCCCTGTTTTATAATGAATCTATGAATTCAAGCGAATCTACAGTTAAAAAGTCATATTTTAGTTACTTGATGAAACCTCTTGATTTGGGTTTTACTGTTTTAAAAAACCGAACCATCATGGGGTCCATTCACACAGGGCTTGAAGAGAGCTGGTTTGGTTTTGATAAACTAGCTGTTTTCTATGCTGAACGTGCGCAAGCAGGTGTCGCTCTAATTGTAACGGGCGGCATCTCACCAACATTCAGTGGTCGTCTGTCGCTAATCTCATCGCAGTTAAGTTCGCTGTTTCAAGTTGCTAAACACAAAAAATTGGTCAAAGCCGTACACGCCCACGATGCAAAATTATGTTTACAGATATTGCATGCTGGACGTTATGCCTATCATCCTTTTGCTGTTGCACCCTCAGCGATTCAATCGCCAATTTCACCGTTTAAGCCGAAAGCCTTAACGGATAAAAAAATTAAAAAAATAATTAAGGCTTATGCCAGAACAGCAGTGCTTGCGCAGAAGGCAGGTTATGACGGCGTTGAAGTTATGGGCTCAGAGGGATATTTAATCAATCAGTTTATCTGTAGTCATACTAATAAACGGGAGGATGACTGGGGTGGCTCATTTGAAAACCGGATTCGCTTCTCGCTCGAAATAATACGTTCGATACGACGTGCCGTCGGAGATAAATTTATTATCATCTATCGCTTGTCCATGCTTGATCTGCACGAACAGGGTAGTAGTTGGCAGGAGATAGAGCAGCATGCAAAAGAAGTTGAGAGCGCTGGTGCCACGATGATTAATACCGGTATAGGCTGGCATGAAGTAAGGATACCAACCATTGCGTCTGTCGTGCCTGAAGCGGCATTTACCTGGGTGAGTAAAAATTTAAAGCAATCGATTACAATCCCGTTAATTACGTCCAATCGTATAAACAGTCCAGAGATAGCTGAACGCTGTTTGCAAAACGGCGATGCAGATATGGTCTCTATGGCACGACCGTTTTTGGCCGATAGTCAGTTTGTGAAAAAAGCGATGGATAATCAATCGCATCTAATTAATACATGCATTGCATGTAATCAGGGTTGTCTCGATCGTGTCTTTAAAGGAAAACGGGCGACTTGTCTGGTGAATCCCAGAGCCGCATACGAAACTGAATTCCCACTGCTTAAATCGGCAGACCCTAAAACAATTATCATCGTCGGTCTCGGCGTTGCTGGGTTGTCATGCGCCTATTATGCCGCACTTCGTGGTCACCATGTCATTGCTTACGATGCTAAGAATTTAGGTGGTCAGTTTAATCTTGCCTGTGAGATTCCAGGAAAAGAAATTTATCATGAGACTATTCGCTATTATGAAGCGCAGCTTTCATTGTTAAAGGTTGAAGTGCACCGAAATACAAAAGTTAAATTTGAAGAGCTACGTGATATCTATGCAGATGCCATTGTATTTGCCACAGGCGTTAGCCCTAGGAAACCGGATATAGATGGCATTGATCATTTTTCGGTAATGGATTACGAGGAAGCAATTAAAAATAAAAGCACGATTAAAAATAAAGTTGCGATTATCGGTGCTGGCGGCATCGGATTCGACGTTGCTGAAATGCTAGTGGCAAAAGAGGATGATGACTGGTACGAACAATGGGGCGTGGATAAGGCATACCGCAATAGAGGTGGCTTGCTGGATAAGGTAGAACAGAAGAAGAAACCGTTGGAAGCGCAGGATAAAAGAACGGTTTATCTGTTGCAGCGTAAGGATGAAAAACTGGGTAAAAATTTAGCTCGAACCACAGGTTGGATTCGCCGCCTCACTTTAAGAAAAGCCGGTGTAAAAATGTTGTCAGACCTGAGTTACGATAAAATTGATGATTACGGTTTACATATAGTTCATAAAGGTGTCAGTGAGACACTGGCAGTGGATCACGTCATAATTTGTGCCGGTCAGGTATCCGAAGATGCTCTATATAAAAGATTGCGTGAGATAGGGCAGCCGGTTCATGTTATCGGCGGCGCCAAAAAAGCTGCGGAACTTGATGCGGAAACAGCAATCAAAGAAGGCATGGTGCTCGCGTATAACTTTTAGGGTTTATTGGTGTTAATAATGAGCTTCTGGCAACAAGTATTCCAGATAACAAGTATTTCTGATAAAAGAGGTTTCTGGTGATTTTTTAAATTATCTCTCATCATGAAAAAATTATTTTTAACGCTGTTTTTGTATTTATTTCTGCAATCATTGGCTTTTCATGTTGTTGCAGAAAATATAAAACATAATACAGTCGCTGACTATCTACAGCAGGCTAAAATAAAAGCCAGGCAAGAGGGTATTAAAGCCAATAATCTGCTGGGTGAATCCAGTCCCTATCTGTTGCAGCATGCATATAATCCGGTTGAATGGCACGCATGGGGAGAGACTGCATTCGAAAAAGCCAGAAAAGAAAATAAACCTATCTTCCTCTCCATTGGTTATTCAACATGCCACTGGTGCCATGTGATGGCGCATGAATCCTTTGAAAATAAAGAGATTGCCGCATTATTAAATAAACACTTTATATGTATAAAAGTCGATCGTGAACAGAGACCGGATGTCGATTCGGTATATATGTCGGCTACGCAGCTAATAAGCGGCAGCGGTGGCTGGCCGATGACGGTGTTTCTTGATCATAAATTACGACCTTTCCATGCGGCAACATATTATCCGCCATATTCGATAGGGCAGAGGAAAGGCTTAAAAGAGGTGATATTAAAAATTGATGAGTTGTGGCGTAATGATCAAGTTCTGTTGGATCAAGTTGCTACATCGGTCACCGCTAAAATAAAATCATTTGCCGATGATGCGGCAGGACAAGGAAAATTAGATAAAGCTGAGTTAGATAAAGGCGTGCATGATCTGGCCATGCAGCAGATTATGAATTCTTATGATAGCGAATCGGGTGGATTTAGTGCTGCACCAAAGTTTCCTCGTCCCGGAATATTTTCGTATTTAAATGGTGTCTCTGCGTTGACCGGAGAGCACAATGAAAATAGAGCGAAAGCGGCAAAATTAATGATGAAGACAACATTGGATGCGATGGCATCCGGCGGCATCTATGACCAGATATCGGGCGGTTTTCATCGTTATTCAGTGGATGAAAACTGGCAGGTACCACACTTTGAAAAGATGCTGTATAGCCAGGCGTTAATGGTGATTGCTTATAGCGAATTATATAAAGTGGATCCGCAGCAAAAGTACAAAAAAATTGTCTATCAGACATTAAAGTTTGCCATGGATGAAATGCGTTTATCTGCAGGGGGATTTTTCTCTGCACTAGATGCGGATAGCGAACAAGTGGATGCGACTGGTAAAAAAACAGGGGTTCATAGCGAGGGTGCTTATTATTTATGGAGTGAGAATGAATTAAAAGCAGCGCTCAGTAAAACAGAATTTGAATTTATTAGAAATTATTTTCATGTGCGAGAAAATGGAAATATTTACTCGGATTCACAAGATGAATTTACTAATCTTAATATTTTGTATGTTGATGAAGAATTTAAAGATGGACAGGTATCAGCTAAACAAGAAAAATTACTCGATTCTGTCAGTATTAAATTAAACGAGATTAGATACGCACGACCAAGACCGCATCTTGACGATAAAGTGATAACCGCATGGAACGGCATGATGATTACAGCATTAGCTGCTGCCTCAGTGGTTTTCGATAATCCAGTTTTGTTGGCGGAGGCGATAAAAACTTCCCGCTTTATATTAAATAACTCTTTTGATAAGAAAAATAAAAAACTTCACCGTCAATATCGAGGCAAGAAAGCTGATATTGATGCGGCCTTGTCAGATTATGTCTGGCTGATACATGGTCTTCTCGAAATTTTTCAGTCAAACAAAGACGAACATTGGCTGAAGCTGGCGATCAAGTTTCATGATAAGCAGAATGAATTGTTTTTGGCTCAGGCTTCGGCCATGTCTTCAGGGGGATATTTTGAATCTTCGGCCGGTGATGAAAACTTATTGTTTCGTTCGAAAAATATTTATGATGGTGCTTTGCCTTCGGCTAACGCTATCGCGCTAGCAAATTTGCGCAAGTTATCTGAACTTTCTAGTGATGGAGCGCAAAGGGCGTCTTATTCTATGCAGGCGGATAAACTGGTCGCCAGTTTTGCAACGGTTATCAATCAGAATCCTGCGGCTGCGAGTACCTTGCTCTCGATAGAGTTGAATAGGGTTAAGCTGAAATAATGCGGTTTCAGTAAGTTTTTCAGTAAGTATTTCAGTAAATGTTGTAGCAAAATTTTAGCTTATGCCTAGATTTCTGCTTACGCTTGGCATGTAGTAAAATGACCAAATGATTTCACGAGTAGTTTCTGTTGCGCCTATGATGGGCTGGACTGACCGTCATGCGCGGTATTTTTTGCGCCTTATCACAAAACATACGCTGTTATATACAGAAATGGTGACCACGGGTGCCATGTTGCATAACAAACAGAAAGTAGGTGATCAAAAAAGGTTCCTTGATTACCATGCTGCTGAGCATCCGCTAGCCTTACAGCTAGGTGGCAGTGATCCGCAAGCGTTAGCACAGTGTACTCAGATGGCAGAAGATGCGGGTTTTGATGAGGTGAACTTGAATGTCGGCTGTCCAAGTGACCGGGTAAAGTCAGGGTCTTTCGGCGCCTGTTTAATGGCTCAGCCTGAGCTGGTCGCTGAATGTATAGCAACCATGCAGGCAAAAGTAGAGATACCGGTCACGGTAAAATGTCGAATTGGCATCGATGATATGGAAGGCTATGAACCACTGGAGCATTTTATCGATACGGTCGCTGCCACAGGCTGCGATACTTTCATCGTGCACGCGCGAAAGGCCTGGCTGCAAGGGTTAAGTCCGAAACAGAATAGAGAGATCCCACCACTTAAATACGAATATGTGCACCGGTTAAAAGCGCAGAGGCCTGAACTCACTATCGTTATAAATGGCGGCATCAAAACCATCGAAACGCTAGAGCAGGAAATCGATTACGTTGATGGCGTCATGATTGGGCGCGAGGCTTATTACAACCCTTATCTGCTGGCTCAGGTTGATAAGAATATTTATCGTGACGCAAAAGCAGAGATAAAATCACGTGAAGAAGTTGTAAATCTTATGTGTGATTATATCGACAGTGAGCAGTCTAAAGGTGTTGTTTTACATTCGATGACACGACATATTTTAGGTTTGTATCAGGGATGTCGAGGAGCAAAAGCCTGGCGGCGTCATCTAAGTGAATCTGGTCACCGCGAAGGTGCTGACAGTTCGGTTGTTCGAGAAGCCCTGGCTGAAATTAACAGGGTACAGAATGAAGGCCTGGTCGGTGCGAGCTATTCTATTGATAGCTCGAATGACCGCCCCGTGGAAAGTAGCGCCAGTTAAGAATTAGACTGGTATCAGGTGATGCATCGACTTTTATATCTTCACTGACGGCTATATCAAGCTGATGATATTGATTGATTTTTATCGTGCCGCCAAAACTTAACAAAAATGTATTACCTAATATAATCAACTGACTATCATCATAGTAACCGGTGTGTCCCTGAAGCTGCAGTTTTAAGTTGATGTTATCGGTAACTAACCAGCCAAGCATTAAGTGGCCGTATAACGCGTATTCAGAGACTGGTATATTCTTGTAGTTATCATCGCCAGGAATAACGATGCCTGTATTTGCATTGATTAACCAGCGATTTGATAGTTGCTGATTTAAGGCCAACCAGGCTGATAGATCAGTTGCGCCACTACCGCTCAGTTTATTTTCATCCCCCGTCGGTAGTTTGATAGCTGCCCAAACACTCATCGTGGTACTGTTATTTTCGATCAGCGAGAGCGCACTAGCTATTTGTATGTCGCCTAATGTGGTGCTTGTTTCGTTTAGATCAACCAGTCCCTGACCTTGAATGCTGTATTGAACGTCATACTGATTGTGTTCAACAAAGGGTCGATTAGCTCTTGGCAGTCCCCAAAACTTATGCCAGCTATCAATAGCGGAATCAAATATGCCACCTGATTGATGCATCAAGGGGATATCAAGTTTTATCTCCCAGTTGTCACTCAGTCCATACTGATAGGATAAATTAAATCGATACGATTCATAATCGAGAGTGATACTCTCGTTACTGTTGGTTTCTATATTGATCGCATTGGTGATGATAAGGCTGCTAGACCATACGCTATGTGACTTTTTTAATAATGCTGCATTTGTTGGCAGCGCTTGGCCATGAATTAGATTGAGAAGGTTTTGATCTCGAGTTTCAAATGGGTGGTAGTCGGTTGGTGATGGGGTGGCTATGACAACATTAGGTTGAAATAAAATAAGCAGACATATGCATATTGTCTTTATAGTTGTTTTAAATATTAGTTTTTCGTCTTTACATTTTGCCGTTTTCACGCACCGCCCATCCCTGGGCATACGCGCACCGCCTTCCTGGCTCTTTGCGCTATACCGCTCATCCATGAGCATACGCGCACCGCCATCCTGGCTCTTTGCGCTATACCGCCCATCCATGGGCATAAGCGCACCGCCATCCATGGCTCCTTGCGCAATACCGCACATCCTTGTGCATACGCGCACCGCCTTCCTGGCTCTTTGCGCTATACCGCCCATCCTTGGGCATACGCGCACCGCCTTCCTGGCTCTTTGCGCTATACCGCCCATCCTTGGGCATAAAAAAACGCCAATGGCTGTGAAGCCATTGGCGTTTTTAAAGATAAGTTTTAGATTCAGAAAAATGCCTGAATCAAAAATCTTACTTAAGACCTGCGTAGTAAGCAGAAATGTTAGCCAT